>JBJFFW010000189.1:0-3529 GCA_051892075.1 Lachnospirales bacterium | reverse complement strand
TAATTTCCCAGACTTCAGGCACAGATATATTATTTTTCTTCAGAAGTCTTAAAATAAGGCCCATTGCCTCCATATAAAAACTTTGGTAATGAAGTGAAACTTCTTTATTTACACCATCGGAATAATTCTGTAAAGTAAGCTCTCTTGTAAGTATTTTAACAGCCAATTCTACCCAAGGCTTATAGTTAAACACAATACCGCTTTGTCCTATAGCAAAGGCTTCCACAATAAGATGATTATTAGCAGAAGAAAATCTTGAATAATGCTTTACAACATAATCTGTCATATTAATAATACCAATTTCAAGTTTATTAATAATATCTTCACTAACATCACTTGCATACTTTAAAAAACAACAGGCATAAGTCCAATTAGACAATCTTATGGCAATCTCCATAACACTTGTCCAGCTTATACCCCATAAAAACGGATTTTTTTCATTCCAATCGTTAAACAAACAAACAAATTCATCAATATATTTTTTATCACCGGTAGCAAAATAATTTTTTGCCATAAGAGAAAACTGAAAATGTCTGTTTAATTCCCAATTACTTCTTGCATCTCCAATATCATCTCTTTGTTTATAATTAAGATTATATGAAAACACACTTTCCCAATTATTATCTGTCTGAAATCCATAGCTCCAAGCATTTTTATACTTATCGTAATCAAAATCACCTAAAAGCTTAATATTTTTATCAACAGAAAAATCCTTATTTTCAACATTCAAAAAAAGGAGTTCAGGCTGAAATGAAAGATTATCTAATTTGTCATTAAATAATCTGTCCACAACAGCAACAGGCTTTGACTTAAACTGCTTTTCTTCTCCTCTTTGCAAAAGTTTCTGAGATACTCTCCACATAACCTCGGGTATGCTCATAGCTTTAAGACGATTAACAAGCCATTTAACATCAGCCATACTCTGTCCTCCCTCTTTATATTAACATTAAAATTCAGTTTTAAGCATATCTTTTAAAATTTCCCTGTTTTGAGCAGGATTTTTATTTATGTTGCCCCAGCTAATTCCCTCATAATTTCCTTCATAGTTAAGTTCATTATACTGGCGAACAAGGTCCACAATAATTTTATTAGGATATTTTTCAGGGATACATTCAAATTCCTTTTCCTTATTTGTGATTACAATTACATCACTTTCTGATGCAACCTTGTCTAAATCATCAGATACGACATGATGAAGATGAGGAAGTTTAGCCTCAATAAAGTCAGCATTAGTACCTGTCTGTTTAGAAATACTTACATTTTTATCATAAATATTTATTTCATATCCCTTACCAAGCAGAACCTCAGCCACATCTACAATAGGACTGCACCTTAAATCATCAGTGCCTGATTTAAAACTAAGACCCATAATTCCTATTTTCTTTTTACCCTTGCTTTCAATTATTTCAACAGCAATCTTTTTCTGAATTTCATTACTTGGATTAATAGCATTAATAACCGGCACATCAATATACATATCGTGAGCAAGGGTTCTTAAAGCCTTTGAATCCTTAGGCAAACAAGAACCGCCATAAGCAAAACCGGGCTTAAAATAATAAGGTGAAATATTAAGTTGCTTATCCTTGCAGAATATTTCCATAACCTTGTGACTGTCAATACCAAGTGCCTTGCAAATATTACCAACCTCATTGCCAAACACAATTTTAAGTGCATGATATGTATTATTTACATATTTCATAATTTCAGCAACTTCAATATCAGTAGAAATAAACTCTCCCGGAATATCCTTATAAAGTTCTCTAAACTTCTTTTCAGCATATTCGCTGTCAGTACCAATAAGAGTTAAAGGGGGATTAAGGTAATCCTTAACTGCTGTACCCTCTCTTAAAAACTCAGGATTTGAAACAACAGTAAAATCCTTACCTCTTACCTTTCCAGAGGCTTCAGCAATAATTTCTCCAACCTTTTTATTTGTTCCCGGAAGAACAGTACTTCTTATAGCAACAATATGAAAATCTTTCTTATCTTTTAAAGCCTCACCAATTTGTCTGGCAACACCATAAATATAATCAAGATTAAGATGACCCTCTTTAGTGCTTGGAGTACCCACCACAATAAAAGAAATTTCAGAATTACAAACAGCATAACTATAGTCCATAGTAGCCTCTAAAAGTCCCTTATCATGAGCATCTTTAATTAGTTCCTCAATTTCAGCCTCAATAATTGTAGGTCTGCCCTGGTTAATAAGATTAACCTTATTTTCGCTTACATCATTACCTATTACATAATGACCCAGCTTTGCACAGCAAGCTGCTCCTACACAACCTACATAACCAAGACCAAAAATACTAATTTTCATCACAATTCCTCCTAAAAATGCGATAGTACAAACACTAAAGTCCTATCTTATCCATAATTTCCCTATGTACAACGGCGTCCTTATTGTCTTTTAATGCACTGCCAATTCTTTTAAAACTGTTTTCCCTGTTTGTAACAACTCTTTTCCACCAAAGCCTTAACCACCCCAAGGGCAAAAGCCATTTTGGAGTATTGTCAAACCATACATATCTTTCTTTCATATAGCTGTAACTTGGGAATATAATAGCCATCAAATTAACAATTCTTTTAAGCAAAGAGTCTGAATTAGCACCAATTCTTATAGCATCAAGATTTTTATTTGCATCACCAAAGGTTCCGCCCATTAAAATATATTCTTCGATAAATGATGTTTGCTCCAAATCAAGCTCTAGCCCCCCAAAATCAGATACTACACCAAACCATTTACCGCAAATACCAAAGATTAGTTTTGAAAACTTTTTAAGACCTAAAAAATCAAGCTCACCGAAAACATAATTCCAGTTAAGCTCGTCTTTTAATTTATTTATAAACACTGCTATATCAAAAACCATTCTGACACCACAGCCACCGTTTTTAAAGTGTTTCGCCATATGAATAATAAGATATATAAGATGGTATTCATTATTCAAAACCAAAGTATAATCTGACATATTAGTACAATTATCAAAACAATTTTCAAAATATTTTACATAATCAATATTGTCAAAAAGATTTTTACTTACAAGTTTAGTATGTATTTCAAAACACACACCCATCTTAATATAATTTCGCACAGTTTTTTTAGACTCCCCCTCGTCATAACAAAAACCCAAGTTCAAAAGCAAATTATGAACCTTTTCCCTATTACATTCATCAATTATTATGTCTATATCACCCATTGTACGAAACTCTTTATTGGGATAATAATTTTTTATAATAAATCCCTTAAAAAGAATATGCCTTATTTTATTTTCGGTAAAAAGTGAAATTATCTGGGATGTAACAATATCCTGTAAAACAGACAGCTTAACAGTACCCAAAAACATTTTTTTAAGCCTTAACAAAGCCTTTTCGTTATCACAAATATCTTTATCTTTTAAATAATCATATACTATTGCACCAAGATTATTTATTGCTGCAAGCTCTGCAATTTCGTCCCAGTCAGAGCAATTAATTTCCGCCTCTTTATTATTTAGATAAGCCGATAAAATATTAATAAAATTTTCTGACT
>JBJFFW010000188.1:0-3561 GCA_051892075.1 Lachnospirales bacterium | reverse complement strand
TACCAATCTCATTAGTTACAACTAAACCTGTTTCCTTATAACCTGTTGATGCAAGAACTCTGTCTTTTTCCTGTATCCTTTGCCAATTTTGTAAGTCCTCAACAACGGAAGGAATTAAAGGAATTGACCTAATAGAATTTTCGCTTTTAGGAGTATCAAACACTATTTCAGTAGAATTTTCACCATCTTTTATGTCATACTTAAAAAGTCTGTTTAAAGTCTGTCGGATAAAAATTCTATTACCGCTAAATGACACATCCTCCCACCTTAGCCCTAGTAATTCTCCTAATCTCATTCCAGTTGCAAGAGTTATTCTTACAAATACGCCGTACCTGTGATTATAGCTTTCAGATATAAGACTTCTCTGCTCATTAAGATTTAAAATTCTTATATCAGCCTTTCTTGACTTAGGAAGCTCCACACATTCAGCTACATTATTACAAATAATGCCCTCTTTACAAGCCTTATCCAAAGCCTTATGAATAAAGTTATTCATATTTCTCAAGGTTTTTGGCGAAAGTCCACATTCTTCATATTTAAAATTGAAAAATGCTTGAAGCATTGACGGTTTTAAATTCCTCAATTTAACACTAGCAAAAGACTTAGAAATATGGTTTTTAATATAACCTCTGTAAGAAGTATAAGTAGACTGCTTGATATTATTTTTCATATAAGTATCAAGACAGTGGCTTAGCCACTCCACAAATGTATAATTGCAATTTGTAGAGTGTAAACCTGCCCTTACTTCTTCGTGAAGCCTATGCAAATCAGTCATAGCCTCAGTTTTCGTATCGTAATATTTGGAAATTTTACGATATTTGCCTGTCCTAGGGTCAACTCCTGCTGAAACTCTAACTTCATACTTGCCATTAGCTCTCTTCCTTAACGAACCTTCACCGTTAGCTCTTTTCCTAGGCATAATCAAACCACTTCTTTCTCAAAAGTTATATTTGTCTGAAGCTCTAACCATTTAAAAAAGTTATCCCTCGCTACAAGCTTTCTTCTATTAATTCTAATAGTTGGGAAATCGCTTCTATTGAATAAAGCATAAGCATTTGATGTACTAATTCCTAAAAACCTAACAACATCTTTTACCGACATAATAAGAGGCAAATCCTCTACTCTTTTAATTGTTCTATCCATGACAATCACCTTTCTTATGTAAATTTTCTCTTTGCACTTTTATAATATATATTTTAAAACTCTTTAAATTTCAAAATATATTCACTCTAATTCTAAATACACGCTGCAGCATTGAAATAAATTTCCATATATGATATATTTATCTTAGAGTGATAAACTTTCCAAAAAGCAATATTCTCTTTGGATATATTTATTTTAATTTATAAAATGTGATGTGTAAATTTATGGATTTCTGTAAATTTTTATGATTATTTTATACAGAAATTTGCAGTTGAAAGGCGGGATATTATGGCTTCATTAAAAGAAATTTATGAAATAATTGACAAAGCTACAGAATATACAATAAATAACTTAGACGCTTCTGAGTATTCCAAAAAGGATATTCTAAAAATAGTAAAAAGTTTTGATGAAGATTTAAAAATTGACTTTATATTTAAAGCCTACAAGGACCTAATTTCAGATGTACCTAATTTTTTTTACGAAAACACCACAACTAATAAATCTATTATAGATAAAACAAAAGCTCTGATTTTAGAATATAATCCTGAAATAAATTTAAAGCTTTTAGAGTCTACCAAAGTTTTAAATGTGTTTTCAGATTCATATAAATCCACAAAATATTATAAACAAAATTCTATTTACACAAACCCATTAAAACCCTACTCTATTTATGAGAACATTTTGTGTAATGAAAATTTTAAAGAATTAATTGCAAATAATCCTTTTAACTCATTTTTACTTGAAGAACTTATACAAAGCTCCGGACTGAAATTTTTAGATAAAATCGGCTTATCTTTATTTAAAAATAAAGCTTTACTTTATAATTTAGTTATGCTTTTTAGAGCTATGTCTGATTTTTATTTGCCACTAACCTTTTATAATATAGCTATATCTTTAAGTAGTAATTACAAAATAAATATATGCGAATACTATTATATAATTAAAGTAGTTTTACCTAAAATATATGAAGAATTTAATTTGAAATTAGCTGATATTTCTTTTGAAATAAATATAACTGAAATTGATGATTTAATAGATAAGTTTCTTATAGATTTTGAAAGTTCATTAACAAAAAATTGTCAGCCAGGAGAAATTGAGAAATTTGTAACAAATAAAATTAAAAAACTGTTTAAAGATGATAGCGAAAATAATAAACCAACAATAAACCCTAACAAATATTATAAGTTACTTGAAAACTTGCTGGAAAGAGACCCTGAAAATTTCAGCAAAGAAAACAAAGATAAATATAAAGAAACAAACAAATCCTTAAACAAACTTATTAACCAATTAAAAGAATATGTTAAAAGTGAAACAGAGAAAAATAAATATACATCAGCTTATTTTGATGACCTTAAAAATAAAATACTTTCAAGACTTGAAGAAATGTTTGATATAATTAACAAAATTATGGATACAGCTATAAAGCCTTTTATATCATTGGAAAATTTTAATGATATTACTAAACACAATGATGAATTTTTAGATGACCTATCATATATAAGCGCTAAAACTAAAGATGAAGTAAATATTAAAGTATTAAATACCTCTGATGTATTATCAGAAAAACAGATAAAATTTACATATAGTGATGAGTATAAAGACCTGTTTAAAGGCTTAAGAAAAAATTTATTGTCAGCCTATAATTTTCTTGATAATTTGAAAAATATTATAATAAGAGTTTACGATGAATTAAATGTTATGGATATATATAGGATAAATCAAATAAAAAACATTATTGATAACAATAAAGATATGTTCATTAAAAAATACAGTGTAATTCTTAATGATTACCATCATTTTAAGGAAACCTGTAAAAATAAAGATATAATTAACCACATTTATAAAATATATATTCCTTATCTTTATATGAATACATCTCTAGCTCTCTTAGACCACAATAATAAGGACTTAGCTGAATTGGTAATTAAACAAGAAAATTATTTTTCAGCTTTTTGTTTAAATGAAATGAAGAATAATTCCAATCTAATAGAATTGTATCAATGGTCAAATTTAGATATAATTAGTATCAATTTGGCCGATATAATTTATGGGCATATTTCCGTTGTGAAATATAATAATTCATTAGAAAAAATAATAGAAAATAAAACTAATTGCCATTGATTATGCCTGCTATAAAATAATCAAACAGGTAGGAGGTAGATTATTATTTTATCTACCTCCTACCACACCACCATAATATATTGAACAAATACACACATAATTAATGCCATAAAATACAGATATACAAAGGTTGTTTTTGAGGGAATAATTAATAAAATAAAAGCAATAAAACGAACAGCTTTTGGCTACAGGTCTTTCTATGATTTTAGAAGCAGAATACTTATAAAGAATCATTTAATTTGCAATCGAGTAGGAGGCTACCCATTAGTTGAGTAGCCGACCTCTCACACCACCGTG
>JBJFFW010000187.1:0-3566 GCA_051892075.1 Lachnospirales bacterium | reverse complement strand
GATTTGAACCAACAGTAAAAAGATTAAGTGGGAATATAAGTAAAGAAGAAAAGATAATTTTTGATTTAATAGATTATGAATCTGTTACAATAGATGAACTTTGCCTAAAATCAGGTATGAGTATAGATTCAGTAAATAGTTTACTGATGATACTTGAATTAAAGGGTTGTATTATGAAATTATCGGGACAAAAGTATGTCCGTTCTATATAGGGGGAATATGAAATGAGTGCAAAGAAGTATTTGGTTATTGTGGAGTCACCTGCAAAGGCGGCTACACTTAAAAAATTCTTAGGCAAAAATTATAAAATTGAAGCAAGTGTTGGACATGTAAGAGATTTTCCTAAAAGTGAATTGGGTATAAATATTGAAAATGACTTTGAACCTAAGTATATTACAATTAGAGGAAAGGGCGAAATACTTGCTAAACTTAGAAAAGAAGTTAAAACAGCAGATAAAGTTTACCTTGCAACTGACCCTGACCGAGAAGGAGAGGCTATTAGTTGGCATTTAATGTATGCTTTAAAACTTAACCCTGAAAAAACTTACAGAATTACATTTAATGAAATTACTAAAAATGCTGTAAAAAAATCCATAAAAGAGGCAAGAGAAATAGATATGGACCTTGTTGATGCTCAACAGGCAAGAAGGTCTTTAGACAGAATTATTGGTTATAAAATAAGTCCTTTACTATGGAAAAAAGTAAAAAAGGGTCTTAGTGCTGGCAGAGTTCAGTCTGTAGCTTTAAGACTTGTATGTGACAGAGAGGAAGAAATTAATAACTTTATTCCACAGGAATATTGGACAATAGATACAATATTGTCTACTAAAAAGAAAAAGAAATTTACAGCTAAATTTTTCTCTGACATTGATGGAAATAAAATTGAACTTGATTCTAAAGAAAAGACAGATAAAATTTTAGAAGATATTAAGGATAAAGATTTTATTGTAAAATCAATTAAAAACGGCAGCAGAACTAAAAATCCTCCTGCACCTTTTACAACAAGTACACTTCAGCAGGAAGCATCAAAGCTTTTGGGTTTTGCTGCACAAAAGACTATGCGTATAGCACAGCAGCTTTATGAAGGAGTAAATATAAAAGGGCATGGAACAGTAGGTCTTGTATCCTATATTAGAACTGACTCTGTAAGAATTTCTGATGAAGCATACGAGGCTGCAAAAAACTATATAATAGAAAATTTTAGTGAAAATTATTTAAAAGAAAGAAAACAGTATAAAACAGACAGCAGAGCACAAGATGCTCACGAAGCTATAAGACCAACTTATACTGATATTACTCCTGATGAAGCTAAAGATAGTTTAGCAAGAGACCAGTACAGACTTTATAAGCTTATTTGGGAGAGATTTATAGCAAGTCAAATGCTCCCTGCAAAATATAAAACTTTAAGCAGTGATATTTCTTGTGATAAATATATATTTAGAGCAACAGGTTCAATTCTTGTATTTGACGGTTATCTTGCTGTTTATAAAAAGAATGAAGAAAAATCTGTTGAAGAAACCATACCTGAAATTACTGAAAATGAAGTGTTATCAGTATCAGAAATAAAGCCTGAACAGCATTTCACACAGCCGCCTGCAAGATATTCAGAGGCAAGTCTTATTAAAACATTGGAAGACCTTGGTGTAGGCAGACCTTCAACTTATGCACCTACTTTAAATGTTATTCAAATGCGTAACTATGTTACAAAGGAAAACAAAGTATTTTATGTAACAGAACTAGGTGAGATTGTAAATGAAATTGTTAAAAACAATTTTGGCTCTATGATTAATTCTGAATTTACAGCCGATATGGAAAGTGCTTTAGATGCTGTTGCTGAAGGAAAGCTTGAGTGGAAAGAAATACTTAGAAATTTCTATCCAATTTTTGATGACTTATTAAAAGAGGCTGAAAGTAAAATTGAAAATGTGGAACTCCATGATGAAGTCACTGATATTATCTGTGAAGAATGTGGCAGAAATATGGTAATTAAATATGGTAGATTTGGTAAATTTTTAGCCTGTCCGGGATTTCCTGAATGTAGAAATACAAAGCCTTTATTTGAAGATGCTGGTGTAACCTGTCCTATGTGTGGCGGCAAAATTTATATAAAGAAAACAAAAAAAGGCAGAAAGTATTATGGCTGTGAAAATAATACAGAATGTAGTCTTATGACATGGAATAAGCCGACAGGTGAAAAATGTCCTAATTGCGGTGATGCACTTGTTATTAAAGGTACTAAAAATAAGCACATAGGATGTAATAATCCTGAATGTGGATATACAGCAGCCTTTGAGGAAGTATCAGGCGGAGAAGATTAAATGTTAGTTGAAAATATAAGACATCTTCATACTATTGTAGATGGAAGTAATGATGAAAAACTAATTTTAAAACAAATTATTTCAAGTATTAAGCAAAAACTTAAAATTGATATTGTTATTGCAGATAAAAAGGGTAATTCTATTTTCAATATTCCCTTTAAGGGAGAGGATTATTTTTTTAAAATTCCACTTAAAAGTGTAGCCGTAAAATATGGTATGATTTATGTTAATGGAATTGATAATCTTTCACAAAATGAGCTTGCTTTTTTCTATTCAACAATACCAATTATCAGTATTTTGCTTAGAAATATATATAATAGAAATGACAGCAATATAAAAAGACAAATTAAGGCGTCCAGAGTTGTAATAGGTTCTCTTACTGTTTCTGAATACAAAGCTTTAGTTAATGTTTTTAAGTATTTTGATAAAAATGAAGGCATTGTAGTTATAAGCCGTATTGCTAAAGAAAGTAAAATAACAAGGTCTATAATAGTAAATGCCATTAAAAAAATAGAAAGTGCCGGAATTGTTGATTCAAGGTCTTTAGGAATGAAGGGAACTAAAATTAGTGTTAACAATAAGTATTTTATATCAGAATTAAGGAATAGTTATTATGGCGGAAATTAAGAAAAAAGCAAATTTACATTCAGGGCATAGAAAAAGAATGAGAGATAAGTTTATAAAAGATGGTAATTTGGATATGTTTGATGATTATCAGCTTCTTGAAATGCTTCTTTTTTATGCTTATCCTATGAGAGATACCAATGAAATTGCCCACACATTAATTAATCAATATGGCTCTTTGCATAATTTATTTAACAGACCACCAAAGGATTTAATTAATAATGGGGGACTTACTGAAAATGTTGCGGTGCTTTTAACTATGATGCCTTATGTGTTTAGGAGATATCTTAAAAGTGAGATAGGTGAAAATGAATATATTGATAACAGTAGGAAAGCAAAGGCACTTTTAAAATCTTATCTTATAGGTTATGATTATGAGCTTTTCGTTATTGTAAGTTTGGATGTTAAAAAGAGAGTTATATCAGTTAATCATATTTCCAGTGATGCTGTTAGTGAAGTTAAGATTAATTACAGAGGGCTTATAGAAAAAGCTATTTTAAATAGGGCAAGATATGTTTTGCTTGGGCATAATCACCCCGGTGGAACTATGAAGCCGTCAAAAGCAGATGTTAACCTTACTTTATTTCTTAAAGATGAGTTAAAGAAAATAGATATTGCTATATT
>JBJFFW010000186.1:0-3569 GCA_051892075.1 Lachnospirales bacterium | reverse complement strand
ACTAGGGCGTGTTACGGACTTTCACCGATTAGATTGCGCCCATACTGGGCGCACGTTAAAGAAAGACCACTCCAAAATCAGGAGTGGTCTTTCTTACTCTAAATTATTACCATCTTTTAGTTTTATTTTCAATTTCAGTTTTAATTTCATTTAAGAAATCATCTACCTTATAAGAGCCTAAATCTTCGCCCTTACATCTTACAGAAAGTGTACCCTCATTAGCCTCTTTTTCACCTACAACTACAATATAAGGCACTCTTTCATTTCTTGCCTCTCTAATCTTATAGCCAATCTTTTCAGCTCTGTGGTCAGTTTCAACTCTTATGCCGTTTTCATCAAAGAGCTTATGAACTTCCTTAGCATAATCAGCAAACTTATCTGAAATAGGAAGAATTTTAACCTGAACAGGAGCTAACCAAGTTGGGAAATGACCTGCAAAATGCTCAGTAATAATACCAATAAATCTTTCAACAGAACCAAATACAACTCTGTGAATCATAATAGGTCTTTTCTTTGAGCCGTCTTTATCAGTATATTCAAGCTCAAATCTTTCAGGTAACTGCATATCAAGCTGAATAGTACCGCACTGCCATGTTCTTCCAAGAGAGTCCTCAAGATGGAAGTCAATCTTAGGACCATAGAAAGCACCGTCACCCTCATTTACAACATAATCTCTGCCAAGGTCATCTAAAGCACCCTTTAAGCCTTCTGTAGCTCTTTCCCAATCTTCATCGCTACCCATAGAGTCCTCTGGACGAGTAGAAAGCTCAATATGATAATTAAAGCCAAATAAAGTATAAACCTCATCAATAAGTGCTACAACACCCTTAATTTCATCTTTAATCTGTTCCGGCGTCATAAAGATATGAGCATCGTCCTGTGAGAAACAACGAACTCTCATAAGTCCATGTAATGCACCACTTTTTTCATGTCTGTGAACAAGACCGATTTCACCTGCTCTAATAGGTAAATCTCTATAAGAATGAGGTTCCTGCATATATACAAGCATACCACCAGGACAGTTCATAGGCTTAATTGCAAAGTCTGTATCATCAATTTTAGTAGTATACATATTTTCTTTATAATGGTCCCAATGTCCTGACCTTTCCCAAAGCTGTCTGTTAAGCATCATAGGAGTCTGAATTTCAACATAACCTGCTTTTTTATGGATTTGACGCCAGTAATCAAGTAAAGTATTCTTTAAAACCATACCCTTTGGTAAGAAGAATGGGAAACCAGGACCTTCATCTAAAATAGTGAATAAGCCAAGCTCTTTGCCAAGTTTTCTATGGTCACGCTTTTTAGCCTCCTCAAGCATATTAATATAAGCCTCAAGGTCGCTTGCCTTAGTGTAAGCTGTAGCATAAAGACGAGTAAGCATTTTATTTTTTTCGCTGCCTCTCCAGTAAGCACCTGCAACACTCATAATCTTAATAGCCTTAACATTCTTTGTGCTTAAAAGGTGAGGACCTGCACAAAGGTCGCAAAATTCACCCTGCTTATAGAAAGAAATAATAGCATCTTCAGGCAAGTCATTAATAAGCTCTACCTTATAAGGCTCACCCTTTTCTTCCATAAACTTAATTGCTTCAGCTCTTGGAAGTTCAAACTTTTCAAGAGGTAAATTTTCCTTAACAATTTTCTTCATTTCCTTTTCGATTTTTTCAAAATCTTCAGGAGTAAATGCTATATCATCAAAATCATAATAAAAACCATCATCAGTTGCAGGTCCTATGGCAAGTTTAGCCTTTGGATATAATCTCTTAACAGCCTGAGCAAGAATATGACTTGCTGTGTGTCTAAAAGTCCACTTTCCGTCAGGGTCATCAAATGTACAGATTTCAAGAGTACAATCATTTGTTACTTCCTCTCTTAAATCCACTCTTTCACCGTCAATTCTGCCACAGCAGGCAACTCTTGCAAGACCCTCACTTAAATCTTTTGCAATTTCTAAAACTGTAATACCTGATTCATAACTTTTAGAAGAACCGTCTTTTAATGTTACATTAACACTCATTTTTTACACTCCTTTAATTAATTTTCAATAAATAAAAAAGACAGCTTGCCCCAAACAAGGGACGAGCTGCCGTGGTTCCACCCTAATTGCAGTAAAAAAACAAAATTACTGCCTCTTAATAACCTTTAACGGAAGTTACCCGAGCTGTATTAAAGCTACTCCGAGGTGGTATTCACCAAATATGTTATTAAGGCACTCACAGCAAATGTACCTCTCTCTGAAATAACAATTAAATGGCTACTGTCCTCATCAACATTTTAGCACTATACATTAAGTATAACACATAGAATTTTAAAGTCAAGAATTTTTTTGATTTAGTTGATTTTAATGATTATTTGTTATAAAATGTTACTTAAATAAAGAAGTGGGAAGGTGGAATTATGGATTATTTATCTCATAATATTGCAGCAAATTTAAAAAGAATAAGAGCCTCAAGGGGAATGAGCTTTGATGTAATTTCAGAACAAACAGGAGTAAGCAAAAGTATGCTTCATCAAATAGAAAAGGGAGATGCTAACCCTTCAATAAATGTTCTTGGGAAAATAGCAAGTGGTCTTAGAATAGAAATTAGCGAGCTTTTAAAAGCTCCTGTTGAAGATACCTGTCTTGTAAATATAAATAATATTATTCCCGTAAAAGAGGTTATGGGACAATATAAGGTTTGGACCTGTTTTCCCTATGAGGATAACAGAAAAATTGAAATTTACAGAATAGATATTGAGCCTGGCGGAAAATACGAAAGTGGCAGCCATGGAGAAAATACAAAGGAATATATTGCAGTTATGGAGGGTGAGGTTGTAATAGAAACAAATCATAATTCTTATGTAATTAAGTGTGATGATGTATTTAGATTTAACACAGAATATAAACATACCTATAAAAATGACGGAAATGTAAAAACAAGTTTTATGTGTTTTTTTGTAGCAATAGATTAAAGGACAGTCCCAAATTCAACGCTTGGGGCTGTTTTGTATATTATATCGAATATTATTTAATATAATGAACATATTGTGAAAAATATTAAAACCATTAAATTTTATAAAAAATCAAAAAAATCCAGTAATTTCCTTGATTTTTCAATGTTTTTTTAATATTTTCTTAAAAAATTTTATATTAGTTATTGACAAAATTTTCAAAAGATGATATCATATATTTGTTCAAGATAATGCACGAATTAAGGCAAGGGTGCTGAATGTAGCATCTTTGTCTTTTTTTATTTTTAAACTATTTTTATAATGGAGGTTACAAATTATGAGATTAAAAGATACCGGATTAACTGCACAGGATATTAAGGATAAAGTAAATAAGTATATGATTGAAACTTATGAAAGATTTAATTTTATTGCAGACCACGCAAAGGATATGTATATGTATGATGAAAATGACACACCATATCTTGATTTTTATGCAGGTATTGCAGTAAACTCTGCAGGAAACTGTAATGAAAAGGTAGTTGCAGCAGTAAAGGAACAGTGCGAAACTATTATGCAGACTTTCAACTACCCTTACACTATTCCACAGGCTTTACTTGCTGAAAAGATTTGTGAAACTA
>JBJFFW010000185.1:0-3574 GCA_051892075.1 Lachnospirales bacterium | reverse complement strand
ATTTTTCCTAAAAAAATTTCAAAATTCTATTGACTTTTAATAGTTAGTCACCTCTATTCTATTCCACAAATTCTGACTGCATCAACATAAGCCTGTCCATCTTCATCATAAAGAACATATTCTTTAATATAAAGATGTTCATACCCAAATCCGGAAATAATTTTCCTCTTAATGGGTTTTATATTTTTCTCTGCATCATTTTCATCCTCAATAACAGCAGCTCTTTTTTCACCATTGTAATCAAATATTCTAAGCTCTTTGCTTTTATTAAAAAATATTATCTCTTTAATCTCATCATCAGTACCAATTTCGCAAAAATCAGCTTTTGATATTATCTTTACTTCTGAAAGTTTATATAGTATTGCATATTCATATCCATTTTCAACTTCAGTTTTTATATTAATTTTATCCTTAATGTTCCTTCTTATCATAATCTGATACCTCCAAGGTCAATAAGATATTCATTAATTACATCCTCACAGTTATTGCCATCTACCATAATGCACTCTGACCTTACATAGCCTCTGCCCACAGATGATAAAGCGCCAAGACTTATAACACCATTTGCCAAATCTCTCAAGGCTAAAATAACAAGTGCAGCAGCAGCTTTCCAATGCTTGGTGGATTTATTTACTCTTATTACTATATCAGCACGACCTGTAACAGGCATTTCATCAAATTTTCCCTTATTATAAGCTCCACCTGTAAGCTTATCAATTTTCACTCTATGTATATATAATGATTTTGATTGGGTTATTGTAGCATCCTCAAATATAACCTTACCCATAACTCCTGTGTCATTTTCTATTGAAGGGTCTGCTTCTCTTCCAAAAAGATTACTTAATTCATCTCTATTTATTTTTAAATAATTTGCTATAGAATAAATATGATTTTTAATAACACCCTTTATAGAGCTTCCGGGTATAAAATACCCCTTTGAATTTTTAATAGATTCAGAATTTACAAACTTATTATTTACAGAGGTGATTGATGACCCACTTTTTACAATAATAGAATCCAATATATTTGCAGACATAGTGATATTGCAAAAATTATTTATAGCAGTATTTTTTATTTTATCTGTTATATCTATAAATTCACCTGTATTGTTAAGCCAATTATTTCTATCATTTGCATCTGTAAGGTCGTACCAAATTTTTTCTACTGAAGTGATTTCAAATCTACCACAACCATTTGTTTTTTGTCCGCCTAAAAGTATTTCTCCACTATTAAAAGCTGACAAAAGTATCTCTGTATATTCACTGTAATCCTCACAACTATAAATAGATATATTAAACTCAATACAAGCTTTTTCTAAAACCTGTACAGAAAATAATTCTTTATCTTCAGCAACTCCTCTTGCTCCATTAATTTTAACCCTAGGTCTTAAATTAATATCAGCATTTTCAAAAATATTGCCATCAGAAAAAACAATTTTACTTTTGCTACCCTGCCCATTTGCATTTCCAAAAAGCTCATTTTTTATTTCATCTCCAAATTTTTTACTGCAATAATCCCCAAAAGCACCTGCTATACTGTTTGCTTGAATATATGGCTTGTTATCACTATTAAGCAAAATATTCATTGTTCCGTCAGAATTTCCTATATGCAAAGGAGTTATAGTCTTTGCCTTTAATTTATAACAAGAGATTGTTTTAAACTTAGCCATATTTATTCCTCCTTTCTTAAGTCATAAGCTATTATTTTTTCTATCAAGTCAAGCTTATACCACATTTTTTCATTTTTATCAAAAAGACTGTCTGTATCTATACCAAAAACTTCTGTATCAATTTCCAGTTTCTCATAAATATTACTATCTAATATTTTATTTATACTTTCAAATGCTTTTTCAAATTTTCTGTATGTACTTGGAGTTCTTTTCTTTTTATTTTCAAAGTAAATGTTGATACTTTCTTCAGTCCTTTCAATATTGTATTTACACATCGTAATTAAAGATTTTATATCTCCCTTTTCACTATTTGAAAGTCCCTCAAAAAGGTTATCTTTTAAATCTACTACATATTTTTCAGAACCTCGGCTTATAAGCTGTCTGCATCGACACACTGCAAGTTTTTTTAGCATATTTATTTCATCAATATCTTTTATAGGCTTTTTTTCATACTTATTAGTTTTTATATCATATTCTATACTTTCAAGTCTGTCTGAAAGACAGTCTGTAAATATTACCTGACCATAGCCCTCTTCTCTTCTTATACCAATACCATTATTCTGAATTTTATCAAGTTTTTCTTTATGGGGAATTTGTGAAAACTCAATTCTAAACACACTTCCTTTTTCATACATAACAACTGACGGTAAATCGCATCCCCATGTGTTGTTATGACCTTGACTTTGAATTACAGATGAAGCACTTCCTTTTATTACAAAACTGCCAAGCTGTTCTTCTATATATTCAAAATCAATTCCACAAGGCTCACCATATTTATCTACCATAGAAGTATCAGAAAGAAGCATCATAGTCATAGTAAGCTTAGCTTCACCTCGATACTGTGAATATGGCATTGTATCAATTATTTTTGCATAAGTACATTTGCACAAGCCATATCCCTTTGTAAATCCTGCACCTATTCTAAAATTATTGTTATTCAAAATATCTACAATTTTATCAGCCAGTATGTTGTTTTCAACTGTAATATAGCCTCCAAAACTCTGTCCGGCAGAAATAAACTGACATCTGAATACTTGATTTTTTTCATTTTCATTATGATTAATGTTATTATTCATAGATGCACCAATATTCACATCAGTAAAATATATCTTATTATTTTTTATATTACAAAATCCCCCTATTTTGGCTCTTTTTAGTCCGGGTTCTAAGCCTAGGAACACAGACATAAGCTGATTAGGAGCTGTCTTTTCTGCATAATAATTTTTAGGGGAAGGCATTGAAATTTTATCATCAATTATTGGATAAGCATTATAAAATTTCACACTATCACTAAGTATCTCTTTCTTAAATGATGAAAAATATTGTGGCTCCAAATTAGCTATATTCCCTACAATAAAGCCTCTCATTGCTGAACCAGTAATATATTTTAGAGTTTCAATCTGATTATCTGCACCTGTATTGCAATTCCTTATTCTAACAGGCTGTATGTTTTCAAATCTGTATTCTATAATGTTCATCAATCTTCCCTCCTCTCAGCAACACTAATCTTTACATTTCCAAAACCTCTTGTAGTCATACTTCCTATATACTTAACAGCCTTAAGGCAATTAATTATAAATTTCTCATCTTCCTTGTCACAATCAATATTTCCATAAAATATCATATCCTTATTTATATAACGACAGCTTCTCAATGAGCCTTTTTTTGCTACTCCATCTGTAAGACTTGTAAATGTATATTCTGATGTAAAGCAGTCGGTTATTTCCTCTTTATTCATTCCTGATTTCAATATTATTGCTCTTATAGTTTCAGGCACTGTAAAGTCAGAGAACATAAGGCTGCCTGAATTTTCTCTCTTATCTCCACCTTTTCCAAAAAGTCTGTATATTATTGCTTTATCTCTATTTTCCCAGTCAACCATATTTTCAGCAGCTTCTCTGATTA
>JBJFFW010000184.1:0-3601 GCA_051892075.1 Lachnospirales bacterium | reverse complement strand
ATCTAATTACTTAAGACATTATCACAAATAAATCAGAATGTCCTGCAGTTTTACTAATAAAACTTGACAAAATTGGAAAATAAGAGTATTATATAGATGAACCTACTATTTTTTGAAAGGGGCGTCTACATATGAAAAGTGAATTATTCGTTCAGTATCAGGGTAAAGATGTTGATACTAAACAGCTTTTAGATACTGCTAAGGAAACTTGGAAGGCTGATGGCAATAAAGTTAAGGATTTAAAGGAAGTTCAGCTTTATTATAAGCCTGAGGAGCAGAAGTGCTATTATGTATTTAATGGCGAAGGCTCTGATAATAGTTTCTTTGAAGTTTAATCATTATTTATAAGCCAAAAAGAGTCGTATTTTGAACGACTCTTTTTATTTTTTACATATAATTTAATTTTTACCTTTTATTAAAAATAAGAATATATTTCCAATAATACAATAAAGTCCGTAAATAACGGCAACTGCAGTAACTATAAATCCAAGAGAATATAAAAATTCCTCAAAATTTTGTGGCAAATGATTGTTAATTGTAAGAACTATATAGGCTATTGCAATATAACAAGGTATTCTAAATACTCTGCCTATGTTAAGCATAATTTTGCTGTCTGATAAATCAATATTTTCTCCGCACTTACTGCATTTTGCATCAAGGGAAAAAGGATTTTTATTAGCCTTTACGGGAGTTTGATTGCTCAAACATTTATCACAATGTACATTCATATTACTTTCCCCTCCCTTACTCTACTATTTTAAATCCTTCTGCCTTTAAAGTTGACACAATCTGATTAATATGCTCAAAATCTCTTGTTTCAATTCTAAGGTCTAAAATACAGGATACAATATCAATATTAAGGTCGTATCTATCGTGATAAATAGATACAATATTTCCACCAAGTCCTGCTACAATTTTAGATACCATTTCAAGCTGACCAGGCTTATCTGTAAGCTCAATCTTTATGGAAAGAGACCTGCCTGAACTTAAAAGACCTCTTGAAATTACTCTTGATAAAATAGTAACATCAATATTACCACCTGATATTATACAGCAAACCTTTTTGCCTTTAATATCCACTTTATTAAACATTGCTGCTGCAACTGCTACAGCTCCTGCACCCTCTGCAACAAGCTTTTGCTGTTCCATAAGAGCAAGAATTGCTGATGCTGTTTCATCATCAGATACAGTAACAATTTCATCAACATATTTTGAACAAAGCTCATAAGTATTATCACCAGGAGTTTTAACAGCTATACCGTCTGCAATGGTTTTAACAGTATCAAGATGACAAATTTCCTTATTACTTATAGAGTTAAACATAGAAGGTGCTCCCTCAGCCTGAACACCATAAACTTTACAGCTAGGTTTAAGGGTTTTAATAGCAAATGCCACACCTGATATAAGACCACCGCCGCCAATAGGTACAATAACAGCATCTAAATCATCAATCTGATTTAAAATTTCAAGTCCAATAGTACCCTGTCCTGCTATAACATCAATATCATCAAAAGGATGTATGAAAGTATATCCTTCCTTATCTCTAAGCTCCATAGCCTTAGCATAGGCATCATCATAAACGCCCTTTACAAGGCAAACATCAGCTCCATATTTCTTAGTTGCCTCAACCTTTGAAATAGGTGCCCCGTCCGGAAGACAAATAAGAGATTTAATCTTATTTGCTGTAGCCGCCAAAGCCACACCTTGAGCATGATTACCTGCTGAACAGGCTATAACGCCTTTTTTCTTTTCTTCTTCACTAAGCTGTGAAATTTTATAATAAGCACCTCTAACCTTAAATGAACCTGTAATCTGCAAATTCTCTGTTTTTAAATAAACATCTGCATTAGGATTAATTTTAGGTGCTTGAATAACAGCCGTATCTCTTATAATACTTTTAAGAACAAAGGCTGCATGATAAACTTTATCTAAAGTTAACATTACTTACCTCTCCTTACATCTGTGCAATTACTTCAACTTCACAAAGAACATTCTTAGGAAGGGTCTTAACAGCCACACAAGAACGAGCAGGCTTAGTTGTAAAGTATTTACCATAAATTTCATTAAACTTAGCAAAATCATCCATATTAGCTAAGAAACAAGTAGTCTTAACAGCCTTTGTCATATCTGTACCTGCTTCTGATAAAATCGCCTGAAGATTTTTCATAACCTGTTCGGTCTGTTCTTCAATATTTTCTCCTACAATATCACCTGTGGCAGGATTAATTGCAATCTGACCTGATGTAAAAAGAATATCACCAATTACTACGCCCTGAGAATATGGTCCAATAGCAGCAGGTGCTTTATCTGTAGATATTGTTTTTAACATAATTTATAACCTCCAAAAAAACATTTTCACCAATTATACCATTTTTTTTAAATAAAATCCATAGTTTTTGAAAATATATTTTAATTTTGGCTAAAATATCCATTAAAATTTTTAAAATGCTATTCTTTTTTTAATTTCATCACCTATAATTACTGCTATGACTATTTTTACTAAGTCTCCTATTATAAATGGAAATACACATACTGCAAAGGCCTCCATATAGCCTGTTTTTGTTACAAAGGTATACCATATAGTACCAAAAATATAAGCAATAGCTGTTCCTATTACAAGACCAATAAATTTTATAATTTTATTATTAAATTTTGAAATAAATATACCACCAATTAAAATCATAAAAATAAATCCAACTAAATATCCTCCTGTTGGTCCTGCTGCTTTAGCAAACCCTCCCGTAAAATTAGAAAATACAGGTAAACCTACAACACCTAATAAATAATAGACTATGTAACTTATGGCTGTTTTTTTAGTACCAATTATACATAGTGAAAAATACAAAACTAAATTTGTAAAAGATATTGGCACAGGTCCTATAGGTATTGATAAAGGTGCAAGTACACAAAGAAGTGCTGTAATAAGGGCAATTTTTGTCATATCTCTTGTTTTCATAATATTTCTCCTTAAATTGTAAATTTATTATCCTTAAACATTTTTATATCTTCAGCTATGGTACTGCCTGTGGTAGTTAAAAAATCCCCTGTAATAGTTGCATTAGCACCTGAATAAAAGGCATTTATTCCATTATCTTTTAATCTGTTTCTGCCGGCTGCAATTCTAATTTCAGCTTTTGGATTTATGTATCTGAAAATTGCAACAGTTCTTAAAATTTCATCTTCATTTAAAAGAGTATTATTTTCAAAAGGTGTATTAGGTATAGGTGTAAGTACATTTATAGGTATACTATTTACATCAAGCTCTTTTAAAGTGAATGCCATTGAAATTCTATCCTCCACAGTTTCTCCCAAGCCTATTATTCCTCCTGAACAAATTTCAAGACCTGCCTTTTTAGCATTTTTTATTGTATTGATTTTTTCATCAAAGGTATGAGTCGTGCATATAAAAGGAAAAAATCGTCTGGATGTCTCAATATTGGAGTGATAGCTTTCCACTCCGGCTTCGTGAAGCCTGCGGAACTGTTCTTCCGAAAGAAATCCATGGGAGGCACAGAGGGACAATTTACATTCCGATTTCATCCGTCGGTAGGCAGTAAGCGCTTTTTCAAAATCCGTATCATTTAAAGTCCGTCCGGAGGTT
>JBJFFW010000183.1:0-3605 GCA_051892075.1 Lachnospirales bacterium | reverse complement strand
TGTGCCATTGGCTATGAGGCTGCAAGAATGGTACTTCAGGGGGTTCAGGGTTTCAGAGAGGACTATATTGAGCATGTAACTCATGGAAGATGTATATCAGGACTTAAACATGCAATTCCTTGTACTGATGTCTGTCCGGCTCATGTTGATGTGCCTGGATATATTGCTCTTGTTAAGGACGGAAGAAATGAAGATGCAGTAAGATTAATCAGAAAGGATAATCCATTCCCAAGTGTTTGCGGATATGTTTGTGAGCATCCTTGCGAGGACAGATGCAGAAGACACATGGTTGATGATGCTGTAAATATTTGTGGTATTAAAAGATATGCTGTTGACCACGCAGGATATATTCCTGTGCCTGAGTGTGCAGAATCTACAGGTAAGAAAGTTGCTATAGTAGGTGGTGGTCCCGGTGGACTTACTACTGCTTATTACTTAACTTTAATGGGACACAAAACTGTTGTTTATGAACAAAGACATAAACTTGGAGGTATGTTAAGATATGGCATACCTGATTACAGACTTCCTCAAGATGTACTTGATAAGGATATTCAGTATATTTTGGATACAGGTGTTGAAACTGTAATGGATACAAGTGTTGGCGAAGATATTACAATGGAAGATTTAAAGAGAGAATACGACGCAGTTTATATTTCCATTGGTGCCCATGATGATAAAAAACTTCGTGTTCCGGGTGAGGAAAGCAACAATGTAGTAAGTGCCGTACATATGCTTAGAAGTATTGGCGAGGGAGATATTCCTAATCTTGAGGGCAAGAGAGTATGTGTAATAGGCGGCGGAAATGTTGCAATGGACGCTACCCGTACAAGTTTAAGACTTGGTGCTGAAAGAGTAACTTGTATTTATAGAAGAAGAATTGAAGATATGACAGCTTTAACTGAAGAAATTCAGGAAGCTCAGGCTGAGGGCGGAGAAATTTTGACTTTACACGCTCCTGACCATATTGAAGCTGATGAAAATGGAAATGTAGCTGCAATTTGGGTTCAGCCTCAAATTATTAGTAATATTGACAATAACGGCAGAACTACTATTAGAAAAGCTGAAAAAGATTGTATTAGAATACCTTGTGATTATGTTGTAGTTGCAATAGGTCAGGCTATTCATTCAAAGCATTTTGAAACAAGTGGCATTGATATTGCAAGTGGTGTAATTAAGGCTGAAAAATCAACCTTTGTTCCGGGTTCAGGTAATGTATTTGCAGGCGGCGATGCTGTTTCAGGTCCATCTACTGTTATTAGAGCCGTTGCAGCAGGTAAGGTTGCAGCAGATAATATTGATGAATTTTTAGGTTATCAGCATAAGATTTCTGTTGATGTTGATGTTCCTCCATCTCAGCTTACTAATAGTCCTGCTTGTGGCAGAGTTAATCTTGCAAGCAGAGGTATTGAAAATATTCGTGGTGATTTTGACCTTGTAAGTATGGGTATGAGTGAACAGGAAGTTAAGCAGGAATGTGGACGCTGTTTAAGATGTGACCACTTTGGTTATGGTATTTTCAAAGGAGGTAGAACTGGGCAATGGTAAATATAACTATTAACAGATTTTCAATTAGTGTGCCTGAGGGAAGCACAATTCTTGAAGCTGCCCGTATGGCTGATGTGCATATTCCTCATCTTTGTTATTTAAAAGAATTAAATGAAATAGGTGCTTGCAGACTTTGCTGTGTTGAAGTTGAGGGCGAAGAAAAACTTTTGCCTGCTTGCAGTAATGTTGTAAGAGAGGGTATGAATATTACTACAAATTCTCCAAGAGTAAGAACTGCTTGCAGAACTAATCTTGAGCTTATTATGAGCCAGCATAATTGTAATTGTGCTACTTGTGTAAGAAGTGGCAACTGTCAGTTGCAGACTTTGGCTAATGATTTTAATATTATAGATAATCCTTTTGAAAAGGATATTCTTTCAGGTAAACTTGCTAACTGGAATAAAGATTTTCCACTTATAAGAGATGCAACAAAATGTGTAAAATGTATGAGATGTGTGCAGGTTTGTAACAAAGTTCAGACTATGAATGTGTGGGACCTTGTTGCAACAGGTAGTAGAACAAGAGTTGATGTAGCTGATTACAGATGTATTGAAGATGCTGATTGTACTTTGTGTGGTCAGTGTGTTACTCATTGTCCTGTTGGTGCTTTACAGGAAAGAGATGATTTAAGCGAAATTATTGCTGCTTTGGAAAATCCTGATATTACTACAGTTGTTCAGATTGCTCCTGCTGTTAGAACTGCTTGGGGTGAAAGCCTTAATTTACCACCTGAACAGGCTACTGTAAATAAGCTTGCAGGAGTTTTAAGACAGATTGGTTTTGATTATGTTTTTGATACAAGCTATTCTGCTGATTTAACTATTATGGAAGAAGCTTCAGAATTTATTGAGAGATTTACAAAGGGCGAACTTCAGCAATATCCTATGTTTACAAGCTGTTGTCCTGGCTGGGTTAGATTTTTAAAGGGTCAGTATCCTGAACTTGTAGGTCAGCTTTCTACTTCAAAGAGTCCTCAGCAAATGTTTGGTGCAGTTATTAAGAGCTTTTTTGCTGAAAAAATCGGTGTGCCACCATCTAAAATTTGCTGTGTTTCAATAATGCCTTGTCTTGCTAAAAAATCTGAGTGCGATTTGCCTACTATGCAGTACAATGGTGTTAAAGATGTAGATTATGTTCTTACAAGCAGAGAAGTTGTAAGACTTATTAGGTCTGAAAGAATTGATGTTGAAAAATGCTGGGAAACTCCTTTTGACAGAATAATGGGAGATTATTCAGGTGCCGGTGTGATTTTTGGTGCAACAGGCGGTGTTATGGAAGCTGCTCTTAGAAGTGCAAATTATTTTGTAACAGGTAAAAATCCTGCTCCTGAGGCTTTCAGAGCTGTAAGAGATGAAAAGAGAGTGCCTAAGCCTTGGAGAGAAGCTACATTTATGATGGGTGATATTGAACTTAAAGTTGCTGTAGCAAGTGGACTTGGAAATGCAAGAGAACTTTGCGAGGCTATTTTAAGAGGTCAGGTTAAGTATGATTTTGTAGAGGTTATGGCTTGTCCTGGAGGTTGCTCCGGTGGCGGCGGTCAGCCAATACATTGTGATGATAAGGAAAGGGCTCACCAAAGAGGTAAAGTTTTATATAAACTTGATAGAGGTATGCCTTTAAGATTTAGCCATGAAAATATTGACATTCAAAACCTTTATAAGAATTATTTAGGTGAACCTATGGGTGAAAAGGCTGAAGAACTTTTGCATACAAATCATTTTTCTTGGAAACTTTAATTTATTAAAAAGGGGCTGTTTTTATTACAGCCTCTTTTAAAATATAATTAAAATACTATAGGTTTATGATGTATTATAACGAAAAACTTATGGAGGTTTTGAGCCTTGAAAACTATATAAATTTCAAAAACCTCTTAAAATTTAACAAACAATTTAACAAAGGCTTTTTTCTCTGTTTTGCCTTTATTTATGGCATAAATTTATGCTTTGCTTTTATTTTTAACAATCCATTTAACAAACACATAACAAAGGATTAACAAACAACTAACAAACCCTTAACAACTATAAAGAAAGATAAGAAAGAAAAGATATATAAGAGTGTGT
>JBJFFW010000182.1:0-3637 GCA_051892075.1 Lachnospirales bacterium | reverse complement strand
TTCAAGATAAGCCACATCAATTTCAGGACCAACATACTGAATCATACCTGAATTAACAGCTTCTTCAAGGTCAGCCTTCTTAATCATACTCCATTCAGTAATAGCATTAACTTCTGTAATAATCTCGCCATCTCTAGGAGCAGGTACCTGAGCACCGTCTTCCCAGTAAACCTTATAACCATTGTATTCAGGTGGGTTATGACTTGCTGTAATAACAATACCGCCTGTACAGCCAAGATGTCTAACTGAGAAACTAAGCATAGGAACAGGCCTTAATTCGTCAGAAAGATAAGCCTTAATACCGTTGCCTGCTAAAACTCTTGCTGTAATTTCAGCAAATTCAGGAGAGTAATTTCTTGAATCGTAAGCAATTACAACACCCTTTTTAACAGCTTCATCGCCCTGTTTTTTAATATAGTTTGCAAAGCCCTGAGTAGCCTTTGAAACAGTGTAAATATTCATTCTGTTAGTACCGGCACCAATAATACCTCTTAAACCGCCTGTACCAAATTCAAGTGTCTTATAAAATCTTTCTTCAATTTCCTTAGGGTCATTTTCGATAGCCTTCAACTCTGCTTTAGTATCTGCATCGAAATAATCATCAGTAAGCCACTGATTGTAAAGTTCCATAAATCCCATATTTTTAAAATCTCCCTTCTTATTTTAAATATAGTTCTATGGCTTTATTATACAGAAAAAAAGGAAATAAAACAAGTATTTTTATTAAAATTGTTAAAAAAATTATAACAAAATTTTTTTATGATGTGCAATCTATTGTAAAATAGAAAATAATAAGCAATAATCTATTGTGAAAAAATGTAGAAATCTGTAAAAAATTGGTATAATTAAAGTTTAATATACCTCTGTAACAAATTTTTTGTTTGTTCATATTTTAAAATGAGGAGGTTATGAATATGAATTATGGTATTTCAGAACTTAATTATAAAAATTATATTTTAGGTAGCGGCTGGCCTTGTTATAAAAATGTGACAGTTAAGGAAATGACAGATATGCTTCCTAAAAATTATCCTATGTATGATACCATGCCGGGAAGAAGTGAAGTTGTAAAGCCTGATAATCAAAATGTAAACGGCAGAGATGTAAGGCTTATGAAGGCTCTTTATTCAAAGCTTAATAAAACTTTAGCTCCTTTTGTTGAAAAAGTTATGGATGAGTATGAATATGTAGGTTCCCCAATTTATAATGAGGAGGGTATTGACAGAGAAACCCTTGCTCAGCTTGTGGCAAAGGTTATTGATATGGCAGAGGAAGCATTAGATGAGGCAGAGGAAATTATGCTTGAAACAAAACAGGCAGGCTCTTGGGATAAAAGTGATTTATTAAACAGCCTTGTTCAGTCACTTTTACTTGCTGAAATTTTTATGGTAAGACGCCCAAGATATCATAGAGCAAGAAATAATTTTAATTACAGAAACGGTGAATATGACGGTATAAACCCACAATAGTTAATAAAGCTCCTAAGTTTAAATTAGGAGCATTTTTTATATAGTATTAAGCTTATTACCCTTATATTAGCCTATAGACTTGACTTTTTAGCGAAAAAAGTATATACTTTGATTATCAAACTTTTTTTAAAAATACAAAAGGAGGGGTATGTCAGTATGGAACTTACAGTCAATACAATAAACAGGCTTATTTGTGGTGCCTTTAATGATATTTCAAGAGCCGAGCAGAATGCCATATATTCAGGCGGTTTAACAGATGTATCGGTTAATGAGGCTCATACTGTTGATGCCATAGGCACATTAACCTCTAAAACTATGTCTGAGGTAGCAGCAAAGCTTGATATTACTATGGGTACACTTACTGTTTCAATTAATCATTTGGTTAAAAAGGGCTATGTAAAAAAGGACAGAAGTCCTAAAGACAGACGAGTATATATGCTTAGTCTTACAGAAAGAGGAAGAAAACTTTTTAAAGTACATCAAAGCTTTCATTTTGAGCTTGTTAAAAATCTTATTTTGGATTTATCAGACTATGAGGCGGATATGTTTATTGAGGCTTTATCACACCTTAATGAATATTTAAGCAGTAAACTAACTTTATTAAAGGAGAAAAAACAATGACATATTCTAAAATATCAGCATTAGCACATTATGCACCTGAAACTGTGCTTACTAATGATGATTTAAGTAAAATTGTGGAAACTAATGATGAGTGGATAACTTCCAGAACAGGAATTAAGAAAAGACATATTTCAAATGGTGAAAATACTTCTGATATTTGCATTAAAATAGCTAATAAACTTTTGGATAAATCACAAATTAATCCTTGTGATATTGACCTTGTTATTGTAGCAACCATTACTCCTGATTATGCAACACCAAGTGTAGCTTGTATGGTTCAGGGAAGTATAGGTGCTGAAAATGCAGGGGCTTTTGATGTTTCTGCTGCTTGCAGCGGTTATATTTATGCTCTTTCTACTGCTGATAAATTTATTAAATCAGGTTTATATAAAACTGTTATGGTAATTGCTGCTGAAACTATTTCAAAAATTACCGATTGGTCAGACAGAGCTACTTGTGTGCTTTTTGGTGATGGTGGCGGCGGTGCTATTTTAACTGCTTGTGATGAGCCTTGTGGTATTCTTTCTGAAGAATTAAAGGCAAAGGGTCAGGACGGAGAAAGTCTTGTGGCTAATCACAGACAGGTTAAAAATCCTCTCACTTCTCCTGAAGATGAGGACAACCCTTATGTTTCAATGGACGGCAGAGCTATATTTAATTTTGCAACAAGGGTTGTGCCTTCAAGTATAATGAATATTCTTGAAAAAGAAAATCTTACAATGGAGGATATTAAATATGTTATACCTCATCAGGCTAATTCAAGAATTATTGATATTATAGCCAGAAAGGTAAAAACTCCTATTGAAAAATTCTATGTAAATGTTAATGAATATGGTAATACTTCTGCAGGAAGTGTTGCTATTGCTCTTAGTGAAATGGCTGAAAATAATCTTATTTCAAAAGGCGACAAAGTTATTGTTACAGGTTTTGGCGGTGGACTTACTTGGGGCAGTTTATTAATTGAAATTTAATTTGATATAAATAACGATATATTTTTAGAAAGGTTACAGGTGTGTATGATGGAATCAAGAATTTGCAGTATGTTAAACATTAAATATCCTATTTTTCAAGGTGCTATGGCGTGGATTGCTGATGCAAGCTTAGCTTCAGCAGTTTCAAATGCCGGTGGTCTTGGTATTATTGCAGCAGGTAATGCCCCTGCTGATGTTGTAAGAAATGAAATTAGAGAATGTAAAAAACTTACAGACAAGCCTTTTGGTGTAAATATTATGCTTTTATCACCTTTTGTAGATGATATTGTAGACCTTGTCTGTGAAGAAGGAGTTAAGGTTGTAACTACAGGTGCAGGAAATCCTACTAAATATATGGAAAAATTTAAGGAAAATGGAATTAGCTTAATTCCTGTTGTTCCTAGTGTGGCTCAGGCTAAGAAAATGGAAAAAATCGGTGCTTCTGCAGTTATTGCTGAAGGTATGGAATCTGGTGGTCATATTGGTAAACTTACTACTATGGCTTTAGTTCCACAGGTTGTAGATGCAGTTAGTATTCCTGTGCTTGCAGCAGGTGGTATTGCTGATGGCAGAGGTATG
>JBJFFW010000181.1:0-3691 GCA_051892075.1 Lachnospirales bacterium | reverse complement strand
GATTAACCAAAATAGAAATCCCTGATAGTGTTACTACTTGTCTATATGCTTTCAATAACTGTACTAATCTAATAGAGGTTAAACTATCTACAAATTTAAAAATGGTTTGTGGATTTTCTGGTTGTGAAAACTTAAAAAGTATATCAATGCCTGAAGGTTTAACAATTTTAGGAGCCTTTGCTTTTGGAAATTGCAGAAGCTTAACAAGTGTAGTAATTCCTGAAGGTACAACATACATAGAAGCTTATACTTTTGGTGCGTGCACTAGCTTAACAAGTGTGAAAATACCAAAGAGTGTAACCTATGTAAGTGACGCTGCTTTTTCAGGTTGTACAGATTTAACAACTGTATATTGTTATAAGGATAGTGCTGCTGACCATCGTGGTTATTATATTAATAGTCATATTATTGAATTTATTTATTTAGATGATATAGGCTATCAAATTGGCGATGTAAATGGCGACGGTAATGTGACTTCTTTAGATGCTGCACTTGTGTTACAATATGTGTTGAATGGTTCAAATACTATCACTACAGAAAATGCAGATGTAAATAAAAATGGTGTAATTGACTCTGAAGATGTGGCTATGATTTTACAAAAGGCTCTTGACAGTTCTTATAAATTGCCGGGTGAACCTGATACTGAAACAACAACTGAAGTTACCACAGAAATAACTACAGAAACAACAACTGAAGTTGCAACAGAAACAACTACAGAAACAACTACTGATTTTACAAAGCTTACTTATTATCCAAAGAGCCAAACAGGTGATTGGATTGCAACTGTTTCAGGTAGTGTAGGCGGACAGGAAAAGTTAACTACTATTAAAAAACATACTGTCGATGAAGACTTTAATCCAATGGTTGTTGAAACGGCTGTTATTGATTTAATAAGTGATTATGACGGTAATAGCGTTCCTGCTTGGGAAATTAATGCTAAAGGTGATAATGCTGTTAATATTAAGGCTGGTACTATTAACACATCTGAAAACAGCATAGTTAACGGTGTAGGTAAAGTGGCTAATTCTGAAGAAGGTATGGCTTATTATGGTCAGTGGGTTGACTCAAGTAAGGATTTTGTTATTAGTGCAACTGCTACTATTAACCAAATTGCTAATAGGGATAATCAGGTAGCCTTTGGTATTTCAGCTATTGATGATTTAGTTGTAGACTCTCATTATCCTGATGCTACAAGTTTAATTCCACCTAAGGCTGAAGAAGTACCACCTTATGCTGATTCTATTAATGTTGGCAGGTCAAGAATGAATTCTGCCGGAAAAAATATGACTAAGGGTTGGTATAGAATTGATGGTCAGTTATACGGTCCTGATACTTCAAGAGCTGATTATTTAGATGAAAGCCTTGCTGCTCCTCTTACAATGACAGCTCCGGTTCCAAATGATGTTTACTATTTAAGAATGGAAAAAACAGGAAGTATATATATTTTATCTATATCTAAAAACGGTGAAGAAACTGAAAAGACTGTTATAGATGCAAGTGCAGGTCATGGTGCAAATAATCTTTCTATTTCTTTAACAGGTGATATTTTTGTTGGTGTATCTGCTACAAGAGCTATTGATGTAGATTTTACAGATATTAGATTACAAGTTACTGACCATAGAGATACAGTTTCAGTTGTTGATAAGGATTATGTTTGGAAGGCTGCGATGTTTGGTGCATCTTCACTTGGTTTTAATTTGAATAATACTAATTCTTCTGAAATTACTGCAACAATTAATGGTACAGAATATAAATCAAACAGAACTGAACATAGTATTGAGCCTCAAATAATGACTGATGGTAAGTTACCAACAGTTGATAGTGTAAGACTTAATTCTTGGAATGGCTGTGGTAAGGTATCAGGTGACCAAGATGGCATTGCTTATTATTACACAAGGGTAAGTAACAAAAATAATTTTAAGATTTCTGCTGATATTACAGTTAACAGATACATAAGAGATATTAGCGAAATTTTAGACGAAGATAACATTAGTGACCAAAATGTTCGTGATAATTACAACAAATATCTTGCTGAGGCTAAGGCTGAAGGCTTAGATGATGATGCTGCAAGTGCTAAGGCTCTCGATAGACTTCGTTCAGGTCAGGAAGCCTTTGGTATTATAGCAAAGGATACAATACCTCTTGCAGGTGGTATTGATGAAAACATCAATTACACAGGTGATTCTAATCATATTACTGCCGATTATGAAAGTGCAATGAAAAAATATATAGATTACACAACTTCTGATGATTTAGCTAAAAGTATCGAAACTCCTGTTGATATATATGAGGCTTATATAAATGGCTATGTAGTAAAAGATGGTGACGGTGTTGAATATTCAGCTAGTATGTCAGATGTATGTAGTGTTTTTTGCTCAAATATGGTATTAGCCGGTGGCTGTACAAATTCTACTTATCCAAGTAGTGATGCTGTTCCAAACTATGAAGAAAAAATTAATATGAACAGAATTAATATTATGATGAGAAAAGGTGTATCCTCTTATGATGGTGCCGGTGAAAGAGTTGGCATTAAGACTACTACAGATGAGTTACCTCTTGCAGGCAATAAATACCACATTTCATTAGAAAAAATAAACGGTGGTTATATGATTACTACTTATGACTATCAGACAGGCAATACTGTTACAGAAAAAGATTTTGAAAGTGATTTTGATTGCAGTAATTTACTTGGTATACAGGATAACGATAATATTTATGTTGGTTTCTTTGCTGCAAGATATGCTGATTGCACAGTTTCTAATATCGAATTATATGAAACTGAACCGGTTTACATAGAATAATCTAAATTAATATAAAAGGCTCATTCCAATTTTGAATTGAGTCTTTTTTTGCAGTATTGAATTATTTTTAAATATTTTCTAATTGACAAAACTATTCAAATGTGTAATACTAAGTTAATAGAAATAAAATTAAAAGGAACTTAGGTTATGTCTACTATAGTAAAAATAGAAAATTTACATAAAACTTTTTCAACTAAAAATGGTGATATTGTTGCTTTAAGAGATATAAATCTTGAAATAAATGAGGGAGATATTTTTGGTATTATTGGTCTTAGTGGTGCAGGAAAATCTACATTAGTAAGATGTATAAATTATCTTGAAGTGCCTACAAAGGGAAAAGTTATATTTGAAAATAAGGAGCTTGGAAGCCTTACTAAAAAAGAGCTTTTAAAAGCAAGACAGTCTATGGGTATGATTTTTCAGAATTTCAACCTTTTAGAACAGAGAAATGCTTTAAAAAATGTGTGCTATCCTCTTGAAATTGCAGGAGTGCCTAAGAAAAAGGCAGAAGAAAGAGCAAGAGAGCTTTTAAATATAGTAGGTCTTTCAGATAGGATTTATTCCTATCCATCTCAGCTTTCAGGCGGTCAGAAACAGAGAGTGGCAATAGCAAGAGCCTTAGCCACAAACCCAAAGGTTATTTTGTGTGATGAGGCTACATCAGCCCTTGACCCTACTACAACTCAATCTATACTTGAGCTTTTAAAAGAAATTAATCAGAAAATGAGGGTTACAATTATAATAATCACTCACGAAATGAGTGTTATTGAAAGAATTTGCAATAAAGTTGCAGTTATAGATAAAAGTAGGATTGTAGAAATGGGAGTCGTTAAGGATATTTTTGCAAATCCTAAATCAGATATGGCAAGAGAGCTTATTACTCCTGTGCA
>JBJFFW010000180.1:0-3699 GCA_051892075.1 Lachnospirales bacterium | reverse complement strand
CATAGCAAAAATACTTGTTCTGTATTCATTGACTTTGCTATCACTTTTACAACCTGTAAGAATCAAAATCAAACCTACAGCAAACAAAAACAGCTTTTTCATATACACTCCTTAATTACACATTAAGACCCATATTATAAGCCTCATCCATTTTAGGACTATTAATAATTTCACCCTTTTGCCATGCACCGGCTCCATAAATTATCCCTTTAATCTCAGCTCCATCAAGGCAGTCAGTAAAGCCTCTGAAACCGTCTATTGTTCTTTCCATAGCTTTTTCACCTGCTGCTGCAGTTGCTATAAAATAAAACTCCTTATTTGCAATTTCTGTATATCTTGGCAAAGTACGGTCAATAAGTGTTTTCATCTGTCCGTCCATTGTATAGAAATAAACAGGTGTTGCCATTACAATCACATCAGCCTTTATCATCTTATCAAGAATATCCGCCATATCATCTTTAATAAAACATTCCCCTGTACCACGGCAAGAATAACAAGCTTGACAGCAGCCTATATTCATATCATTTACATATACTTTTTCAACCTTATTTCCATTATCTACTGCACCTTTTATAAACTGGTCGCAGAGTATATCTGAATTTCCGTCTTTTCTAGGACTACCTGATAACACTAAAACTTTTTTGCTCATAATTTTCATCTCCTTAATAACATTCCTTTAAAATTTCATATATCTCATCACTTGTAAGCTTTTTACAACACCCTGCCGTAATATTTGTGCTGTCTGCAACAGCTCTTAAACAGCTGTCATCATTTATACCCATTTCTCTGAAGGTAGTAGGCAAACCGATTTCCTTTATAAATTCAGCAAGAGCAATTATGCCATCTTCGGCTGTTTCCTTATTCCATACAGACTTTGCAAAGCGTGTAAACTTGTCAATAGCATTTTTATATATATGCTTATACAAAACAGGGTGAATAACTGCAAGTCCCTGACCATGATTACAATCGGTATATGCACCAAGCTGATGTTCTATCTGATGTGCCTGAAAATCAGTTACCTTACCAAGCTTTAAAATAGAGTTTTCAGCCATAGCAGAGTCCCACATCAGCTCACTTCTTGCCTCAATATCATTGTGGTTTGTGATTAATGCCCTTATATTTCTTATTGTATTTCTCATAACAGCCTCATTTATTTCGTCTGAAATATTGGTTTCTGACGGCTTTCCGAAATAAGTTTCCATACAATGGCTAAGTGTATCAAAAGCACCTGAAATAACCTGCTTAAAAGGTACTGATAATGTATAATAAGGGTCAAGGACTGCAAAATCTGCATGGGCGGCAAAAACACCTGCCTTAATTTTCTTTTCCTCATTAGTAATTACTGCACCAGCATTCATTTCAGAGCCTGTTCCCGATGCTGTTACAACAGCCCCCATAGGTATCCATTTTGTAGGAAATTTTTTATTTGTAAATTCCATTTCCCATATATCTTCATCAGTCTTTGCCTGTGCGGCAACTACCTTGCAACAGTCAATTACAGAGCCACCGCCCACAGCAAGAATAAAATCCACATTATTTTCTCTTGCAAGCCTTGCGCCCTCCTGCACTTTACTATATGTTGGATTAGGCATTATGCCAGAAAACTCTATAACCTCTTTGCCTTCAATCAACTCCAGCATTTCATCGTATATTCCGTTACCTTTAATTGAGCCACCACCATAAGCAAGCATAATCCTTTTATAAGCACCGATTTCTGTTTTCAAAGCCTTTTTCGCAGAGCCTTTTCCAAAATACACCTTAGTTGGATAACTAAATACAAAATCCTTCATTTTAATTCCTCCTATTGACTTTTTATAAATTTATTATATAATAATATAAGTTTAATTAAATTATAAAAGTTAAAGTCCACTTTAAGTCAAGTACTTTTTTAAAAATTTTTTGAGGTGAAATTATGCTTTATACAGTAGGTGAAATGGCAAAGTTACTTGATGTTGCTCCCTCAACATTAAGATACTATGACAAAGAGGGACTTCTCCCTTTTGTTGAAAGGTCACATAGTGGTATACGAATGTTTAAGGATACGGACTATGAATGGTTGCAAATAATAAACTGTCTTAAAAAAACAGGTATGCCTTTAAAAGATATAAAAGATTTTATATATATGGCAATGGCAGGCGATGAAACCATTGATGAGCGTCTTGAGCTTTTTAAAAAACAAAAAGCGGTTATTGAAAGCCAAATAGCTGAACTTCAGGAAACCCTCGATACTCTTAATTTTAAATGCTGGTATTATCAGACAGCCAAAGACGCAGGCTCTACTTCTATTCCCCGTAACATGAGTATTGACGAAATTCCTGCGCAGTTCAGAGATACAGTAAAAAAACTGCGTAATATTAAATAATATTTAAGCCGACCAACCTTATATTAGTGGTCGGCTTAATTATTATTTAGTGTATTTTCATACCATGGAGCATTTTTACAAATCGAGGGTCACTGTGATTAACTATTTCACTATAACCTATGTCCATTTTTGAAATTATCTCCATATCTTCATTGCTAAGCTCAAAATCCCATATAGCAATATTTTCTTCCATTCGCTGTCTATGAATTGACTTAGGTATAACAACAACTCCCCTTTGAACATTCCAGCGTAATGCCACCTGTGCAGCACTTTTGCCATACTTTTCTCCTATGGCTGTTAATGTAGGGTCGGTAAATATACCATGATTACCCTCTGCAAAAGGTCCCCATGCTTCAGGAATTACACCATATTCATTCATAACCTTAATTGCTTTTTCCTGCTGAAAGAATGGGTGAAGCTCCACCTGATTTACCATTGGCTTTATTTCAACAGTTTCACAAAAATCCGCAAGTATTGCAGGATAAAAATTACACACACCTATGGCGCGAACTACTCCTATTTTATAAAGCTCCTCAATAGCTCTCCAAGCACCATAATAATCACCCATAGGCTGATGAATTAAGTATAAATCAATATAATCAAGACCCAATTTTTCAAGTGATGTACTAAATGCCTTTTTAGCATTTTCATAGCTTGCGTCCTGAACCCAAAGCTTTGTTGTAATAAAAAGCTCTTCTCTCGGAACACCGCATTTTTTAATTGCAGCTCCAACAGCCTCCTCATTCATATAAGCTGCCGCTGTATCAATTAATCTATATCCTGTATCAATAGCATCAATCACTGCCTGTTCACACTGTGCCTTATCAGACACCTGAAATACGCCAAAGCCCTCTAAAGGCATTTTTACCCCATTGTTTAATGTTACAAACTCCATAAGTATCTCTCCTTTATTTTTTAATTATTTTTGAACCGCCAAACACCTCTGACATTTCCATATTATCAAGGGCAAAATCAAGGCTTTTTATTTCCTCTTTTGATAACTCAATATCTGCCGCTCCTGCATTTTCAACTAATCTGTCATATTTTCTTGTTCCCGGTATAGGTGCAATCCATGGCTTTTTACAAAGCATCCACGCAAGAGAAATCTGTGCCTGTGTTGCATTCTTTTTATCTGCCACATCCTCTAAAAGCTTTAAAAGCTCTCTGTTTTTATCATAGGCATCAGCCTTAAACTGAGGCATTACATTTCTGTAATCAGTACCCTCCTCAAATTTTGAATTTTTATTATATTTACCACTTAAAAGACCATTTGCCATAGGTGAAAATGGCACAAAGCCTATGTTCAATTCTTCTAAAGTATCAAATAAAGCCTCATA
>JBJFFW010000179.1:0-3706 GCA_051892075.1 Lachnospirales bacterium | reverse complement strand
CTAGTAATGGAGGAACAGGCAGAAGGGCATATCATGGTTGTAGGAGGTCAAGGAAGTGGAAAAAGCTCATGTGTAGCAATTCCAACACTTTTAAATTATACAAGCTCTATATTTGCCATAGATATAAAAGGGGAGCTTTCAGAAGTAAGCAGAAATTTCAGAGCAGATATGAAAGTATTTGACCCCTTGGATAAAAACAGTCCCCATTATGACCCATATTTCATATTGAAAGAGAGCAATAAGGTTCAAGGAGCTAGGGAGATTGTAAATTCTATAATACCAATAGGGGCAAATGAAAAAGACCCATACTGGAAACAGTCAGCCCAAAACCTTTTGACAGCGTGTATATTACATTTTGAAAATGAGGGAAAGGACTTCCCGACTACTTGCAAATACATAATGCAGACACCAGTAAATGAATTGGTTGAAGAATTGGCAAAGAGTACAGTTGATGAAGTAAAATTATTTATAAATCAATTTATAGGCATAGACATGAAACAGTTGGCAAGTATATATTCAACATTATCAAATGAAATAATAGTGTTTGCAACTGATGAGGATATTATGCGAACTCTAAAAAGAAGTGATAACATGATAAGCCCCGAAGATTTAGAAAATTATACAGACATATTTATAAAGATAAATGAGGAAAAAATCGAGCAATGGAAATCACTGTTAAACTTGATAATAAGCCAATTCTTAAAAAGCTTTGAAAAGAGAAATAATAATACAGACCATAAAATATTATTTATGATAGATGAATTTGCAAGAATAGGAAAGCTAAAGACAATAACAAATGGCTTGGCAACATTAAGAAGTAAGGGCATACAGATAATGATAATTTTACAGAGCTTGGCTCAATTAGATAGGATATACGGAAAAGATACAAGAAAGGTAATCGCTGATAACTGTAATTATAAAATTGTATTAAATGCTAATGATGTAGATACACAAGAGTATTTCAGCAAACTTGTTGGCACAGTAGACATTGAAAAGAAATCAAGGTCGGTAAATAGTAGCAATTTCAATATGTCATCAAATAGGGGAGTAAATACATCTAATGAGGAAAAGAGAATAATAAAGCCCGAAAGTTTTGCATACCTTGAAAAGCCTGTTGTTTTTACTCCTAAAGGATTTTTCAGACCCGATAAGGTCAAATGGTATGAAGATGAAATTTTTATGGAAAGAGCTAGTATATAGTACCTTTTGGGGTGGCAATTATAAAAATAATTCATTCCTTGTAAATTGCAAGGGCTACGCCTAAAAAAAATTAATGGTCGCAGCAGATCTTCTTCGAAGTATGCAGCAACCATTAATTTTTTTTACAATTGACAATTCATTTCTTATTTTTTGGTGTGGTGGTAGCCAAAAGGCACAACGGTGAGGGGTGAGAAAGAATTTGCAAAAGAGAAAATTATTAAAATTGCATAAAAGGGTATAATATTTCGCACTACTTTTCAAGCGTTTCTAAAATGAATAAAAAAAGACTTGATAAGTATTCATTTACGGGTGCAACTTCCTATAAACTAACTGAAAAAGGTATGATATTTTATACCCTTTTACGCTAGTTTTTTCAAGGGTTGCAGTGCTTTAATAAATTATGTAAAATATAAATATAAAAAATCGGAATAAGCAAAAAACCCCTAAAGAGTTAAAGTTTCCTAGGCTCAACTCTTTAAGGGTTACCACATAAAATAACATATTGATTAAATAAATAACAATAGGCTATTTATATCTAAATTTATATTTATATCTTAATATATTCAGATAAATTAATCAATATGTTATTTATGGATTTTTGCCTATTCCCTAGATGAAAGGGAGTTTTAAAAATGGATATAATGGACGAATTAGCAAGAATACAAGCAGAGGAAAATATTAATAATGGTGTAGTTGATACTGATAAACAACCATTTGTTATGGTTTATAATACATTTATTTTGAATGAAAATTATACTATTAATCAAAAAATGATGTTCCTGGCATTAAAGAGCTTTGGAGGTAATAAAAATAATTGTTACCCCAGTAAAGAAACTTTAGCGAAAAAATTAAGTCTCAGCAAAAGAACAGTTGCAACGATTTTAAAGCAATTAGAAGAACTTGGAGCAATAGTAATAATTAATAGATATGCCGAAAGCAATCGAAAAACAAGTAATATTTATATACTTGCAAGTATTGATATTAATACAGGAAATTTTATTTCAAACACATTAAATCAATATAGAACTTTAAAAGAAACTGGCATAAAAGTTAAAGGAAAGTAAGTAAAAAAGCGACATTGCAGAAATGTGATGTCGCTTTTTTTGTAGGGGGGGTATAGGCAAAATTTGCTCATAGTATAGGCAAAATTTGCTCATAGGTATAGGCAAAATTTGCTCATAGGTATAGGCAAAATTTGCTCATAAAGAATATATAGAAAGAAGAATATTAAAAGGAAGAACATTCAAAGAAGAAGAAAAGCCACCCTATTCCATTCTTTTCCAGTGGGTGAGATTATTAATTTTTTAAATATAGGTCAAAAGGTATTGACCTATATAGGCAATAGTAGTATAATTAATATAGACAAAAGGTTATGCCATTAGTAAATAAGGGGGTTTACATGAATACTGAATCAGAAGAAATAGAGAGATTAAAGAGAATAATTGAACAGAAAGAGGAAATAATTAAAAATCAAAAGAAAAAAATTAATGAATTGCTTAAACAGGTAGGGGGCAGACCTCCCAAACTATCTGAAATGGAAAAGACAGAAATCGAAATGTACAGAATACAAGGAAAGACCATAAAGGAAATAGCAGAAATGTTTAACTGTTCCATCAGAACAGTAAGCAGAATTTTAAAAAAGGGAAAGGAAGAGAAGTAAATGGAAAAGGAAAAAGTTAATCTTTGTGATTGTGGAGCACAATTAAAATTTGAAAGAATGTTAAGTATTATTGACGCATATGACAATAAGTTACTGGTATGCAATAGATATTATTGTCCCGAATGTGAGGACGAATACGAGATAAATGAGGAAGTTGACCAAGTAACCTTATTTGTTAATATCCATATGTCAGCGTTTGAAAATTGGAGAGAAGGGAAAGTCGCTAAAGTTTGGCATGATGAAGATAATATTTTGTGCATCAAGTACGAGAGTGGTAACTGGTGGCATTATAAATTAAATAATCATAATGAAGTAGAATGGTGGTAATTATATGGAATATGAAGAAAGAGAAGGCATTTTATATCCAAAGATTAAATTCAGCAAGGAAGAAAAATACGAAGGAAAACAGTTAGGAAAATACGGAAGAATGGCACAAAAATATTTAAAAGAAAATTATAAATTTAAATATAATGAATTGTTAATGTCGGGAGAACTTTTGCCAATGCTCCATAAGATTGAACAACAAGCAAATGATTATCTTGATGAATTAACAAAAGAATTTTTGGAGAAAGAACCAATAAAAAATCCAAATAATTTTTGGGAAACTGCTCAACATAAATTGCAAATAAAAAGACAGGCAGAAGAAATAATTTTGAATGAAATCATATATAAAAAATTTGATTAAGAAAGATAAAAATAAAAATATTTTTGCAAAAATTTTTTAAAATTTTTTTAAAAAATTTTCTACAAAACCATGAAAAATTTTTAAAAGTTTTTTGTAGTTTACTCCAAATTTTTTTAAAAATTTTTGCCAAAAAAATAATTTTTTTTGGCAATTTCAGATTA
>JBJFFW010000178.1:0-3735 GCA_051892075.1 Lachnospirales bacterium | reverse complement strand
TAATTTACTGGACCCAATATAGTAAAAGATGATTTTCCTAATGTAAAAGTGCTGCCAATTTTTGTTTCTATTACATTTGCCTTACTGTTTGATATAGCAGTAATTAAATTTTGAAAGCTTAAAGATGTATGACTTACATTAGGCATTATAACATTTTTAATATTAAAACTGTTTACTACACCATCAAGACTGCCTATGTGGTCAGAATGAGGGTGAGTAGCAACTACATAGTCTATTGTAGAAATATCGAGTGATTTTATGTAATTTACAACTTTATTTTCATTACCTTCCTCTCCAGCGTCAATAACCATACAGTGTTCATTATCAGTTATAACTATACAATCTCCCTGCCCAACATCTACAAAATGTACTTTTACAAAGTTACCTTTGTTAATCTCAACAAGTTTTTTGCTATCTATCCAACTAACTTTATAGCCAAGACTTTCAGCTATGTACTTTGCAGGGACATAAGTTCTGTCATTTATAACCACAGGATATGTATCCATTTTTCTGTTATATCCGTTAATAGTCATATTTTCACTATTAAGTTTCATTATTATTGTAGTATCATTCTTTTTTCCTGTTATTTCTTTTGTATTGCCATTCCAAGTAACATCTGCACCTAAAGAATTAAAAATATTTCTTATAGGTATCATAGTTCTGCCATTTATAATTTGTGGCTTGGCATCTGTAAAATTAATATAATTACCATCTACTGCAACACTAATATTATCAGCATAGACGCTAATTTGAAATAAACTGATTAAAAATACAAAAAATATTATAATTTTTTTCATAAAATATCTCCCTCTTTAAAAACATAAATTATCCATTAATAAAGGGATAGATTTAACTCTATCCCTTAAAATTACTTTGATAAAAGCTCTATACCTTTTTTAATTCTGTTTATACTGTCTTTTTTGCCTAAAAGTTCTGCTAATTCACTTGCACCACATGGTGATGTAGGTTTTCCTGAAAGGGCAGTTCTAACAGGCCAGAACATTTGACCGTTTTTAATACCCATTTCTTTAACAACTTCAAGCATAGCATTATATATACTATCATTTGTCCAATCTTCAAGGTTTTTAAGTACAGGAAGAATTTTAATAAGATTATCCTTACACATTTCTTCTGTTGTTTTCATTTTTTTATGAACATATAAATCGGTAGAATACTCTGGAAGATTATCTACAAAGTCAAGCATTTCAATTATTTCTTTTGAGGTACCAATTCTTGATTTAACATAACCTGCAGCTTTTTTAAGGTCAATATCTTCTCTTGTTATAGCAGTTTTAATATCTTCCTTTGCCCAATTATAGAAATCATCAAAATCCATTGCCTTAATATATTCGCCATTCATCCATGTAAGCTTAACTATATCAAAAATAGCAGGGGATTTAGATAATCCTTTAATACTAAATTCTTTAATAAGCTCATCCATTGTAAAAATTTCCTGATTAATTGAAGGGGACCAACCTAAAAGAGCTATATAATTTACTATTGCCTCAGGAAGATAGCCTTTTGCAACTAAATCTTGGAATGAAGCATCTCCATTTCTTTTAGAAAGCTTGCTATGCTGGTCTTTCATAACTGCAGGCAAGTGAATATATGTTGGAATATCCCAACCAAAAGCCTCGTATAAAAGATTGTACTTTGGAGTAGATGATAAATATTCAGCTCCTCTTACTACATGAGTAATATTCATAACATGGTCATCAATTACATTTGCAAAATTATATGTTGGAAAACCATCAGTTTTAATAAGTATCTGGTCTTCCATTTCAGAATTATCTACAGTAATGTCACCATAAACCTCATCGTGGAAAGTAGTTGTGCCTTCTTTGATTTTTTGTCTTATAACATAAGGAACACCATTTTTTAAATTTTCTTCAATTTCTTCTTTACTAAGATTAAGACAATGTCTGTCGTATTTCATAATTGTTTCGTGTCCTGTAGATACTTTTAAAGAATCAAGTCTTTCTTTAGTACAGAAACAATAATATGCCTCGCCTTTTTCAATAAGTTTTTTTGCGTATTCTATATAATCATTTTTTCTCTCACTCTGAACATAAGGACCATAAGGACCACCTACATCAGGACCTTCATCGTGAGTCATATGTGCCATTTCAAGAGTTTTATATATTATATCTGTAGCACCTTCAACAAATCTTTCCTGGTCAGTATCTTCTATTCTTAATATAAATTTACCTCCCTGAGATTTTGCTATAAGAAATTCATACAAAGCTGTTCTTAAATTACCAATATGCATATAGCCTGTAGGGCTTGGTGCAAATCTTGTTCTAATCATAATTAATATTCTCCTTTAAATTAAGTTTTCTGCTTGTGTTATTAAATTATTAAGTTCATCTATTATATCTCTGTAAGGCGATGCTGCACCATTACTTGATACATAGGCTTGAAATTCTATATTTTTCTGTGAAAAGAAATTTAATGAATATGTAGCCATACAACCTGAAAGATAAGCTTTTTCCTGAAGGGATTTTGCTTTATCTATATTTTCTTTATAGTATTCTATTGTTTTATTATAGCTTTCTATGTCCTTTTCATTTGTTAAAGATGTAGAATAGCTTGTGCATTTTTCAACACAATCATTTATAATAGTTTCATAATTGTTTTTGCTTTCCTCACTTAATGATGATTTTTTAACATTAACAATTCCATATATTAAAGATATTGCTATAACAAAAATCATTACTATTACAGTAAGCATAAAAACCGTTTTAATTTTTTTGTTCATATAAATACCATAGCCTTTCTCAATAAATTATAATTTAAAAAGTATTATAAATAATTAAGCTCTCTTAATTTATCGGCAACTTTCTTACCGATTATATTATTAGCTTCTGCATTGAAATAATTACTGCCTTTACTAGAAAAATAATAAGAAGGCAAGGAATTACTTTTCTCAATTTTTTCTTTGTCTGTATCATTTAACTCTATTCCGTATTCATCAATAGCTTCATTAATTAAATAATCATGTAAGTTTAAAAACTTATTGCCAAAGGCTTCTGATAAAGCTTCATTTCCATTTTTGACTTCATCATTTGTACCCATTATAGGACCAATTATAAGATATTTATCTGTTTTAAGATTATTTACCATTTTAGTATATATGTCTTTAATTCTGTCTTTATTTGAATAAAGAGAATCACTACCTATAAAAAATACTGAAACATCGTTTAATCTTAATTTCATTGCTCTTGTTTCTACAGTAGTAGGGGTAGAAACAATAGTTTCATAGCCACTTTCATCTCTTGTAAAGTAAAGTTTGTCATTTTTAGTTGAAATAACTCCTGTAACACCCTTTACTGTGCATGGGTTAAATCCTGCATTTTTAACAAGATTAGGCACAAGATTTGTACCATATTCATTTTCAAGTGTAATTTCAATACTCTTTTTATTTGAGGAAATATCACAAGGTGAAATATACATTGGTACTCCGCCTTCTCTTGCAGCCATCATTTCAATAGACTCATTATCAGTTGCAAGGTTATAAACTAACCCTAAGTCTGTATATTTAGATAAATAAGCAGGGAAAGAAGGAGTCTGCACACTCTCTGGAATAGAATAACTGTCTCCATAAACACTTATTGCGAATTCTTCATTAGTAGGTGTTGGATTATTTTCCATATTAGGCGTTTGACTTTCTCCGTAAACCCTGTTTTTAAATGTATTATCATTTGAATATTGATTATACAATTCATCAGTAACAGA
>JBJFFW010000177.1:0-3741 GCA_051892075.1 Lachnospirales bacterium | reverse complement strand
AAGAAACTTAATTGCCAGTTACCAAAGTTTGAGTCTATTCCTTGTGTAAAATTTAGAGATGCAAAGGAAATGGTAGCAAAAAAATATAATAGAAAAATTAAAGAGCCTTACGATTTAGAGCCTGAGGAAGAAAGACTTATTGGTGAGCTTTTTAAAGAAGATTATAACAGTGATTTTGTATTTGTAACTCATTATCCTGTTAAGAAAAGACCATTTTATGCTATGGACGACCCTGAAGATACAAAATATACTTTATCCTTTGACTTACTTTTTAAGGGTATGGAAATTACAACAGGCGGTCAGAGAATACACGATTATGATGAACAGGTTAAGAAAATGATTTTCAAAGGATTGTATCCGGAAGATTTTGAAAGCTATTTAATGCTTCATAAATACGGAGTGCCACCACATGGTGGACTTGGTATGGGTCTTGAAAGACTTGTAATGAAGTTACTTGATGAAAAGAATATTAGGTCAACTTCTATGTTCCCAAGAGATACAACAAGATTAAATCCATAATTTTTTAGGAGGTAGTTATGTCAGTACAGGATAAATTAATAAATTGTCTTATATCTGAAACAGGCATAGATTTAACAGAGTCAATGCGTGAGGATGTAGTGACAAGATTAAATATGATTTTAGACCTTATAGGTTATAGTGAACAAACAAATGATGTTTTGGTTGAAAGTAAGAGTGTTAATATTTCTGAAACAGGTATTGATGATAAACTTATTAAATACCTTGAGGAACTTTCAAGACTTACTCTTACTCCTGAAGAAGAAGAAAAAGCCAAAGAGGATTTAACAAAAATTCTTGGATATATTGATACTTTAAATGAACTTGATACATCAAATGTTGAGGCTATGAGCCATCCTTTCTCATACACTAATAATTTCAGAGAAGACGAGGTTAAGCCATCAACAGACAGAGAATTGATACTTAAAAATGCACCACAGCAAAAAGACGGATGCTTTAAAGTACCAACGACCGTAGAATAAGGGAGGATTTAAAAATGAATTATTTGGATAAAACTGCCCTTGAAATAGGTCAGATGATTAAAGATAAAAAAGTTTCTTCTGTAGAAGTTACAAAGGATATGTTAAAACAAATTAAGGCTAAAGATGATAAGGTAAATGCTTACATTACAGTTTTTGAAGATGAAGCATTAAAAAGAGCAGAAGAAGTACAGGATAAAATTGACAAAGGTGAAATTTCATCACTTGTTGCCGGTGTTCCAATGGCTATAAAAGATAATATTTGTACTAAGGATAATTTAACAACTTGTGGCTCTAAAATGCTTTATAATTTTAAACCACCTTATAATGCAACAGTAACAGAAAAATTAAATAATGCAGGTGCTGTTGTACTTGGTAAGTTAAATATGGACGAGTTTGCAATGGGTGGCTCAACAGAAACATCATTTTTTGGTCCTACAGGAAACCCTTGGGATATCACAAGAGTTCCTGGAGGTTCATCAGGTGGCTCAGCAGCAGCCGTTGCATCAGGAGAGTGTACTTATGCCTTAGGTTCTGATACAGGTGGTTCAATAAGACAGCCATGTTCATTCTGTGGTGTATCAGGAATTAAGCCAACTTATGGTGCTGTTTCAAGATATGGACTTGTTGCCTTTGCATCTTCTCTTGACCAAATTGGACCTGTTGGCAGAGATATAAGAGATTGTGCTGAAGTATTAAGTATAATTTCAGGACACGACTTAAAAGATTCTACATCAGTAAAAAGAGGAGCTTTAGATTTTTCCGGTTGTTATAATGGCTATTTAAAGGGATTTAAAATAGGTATTCCTACAAATTATTTTGGTGAGGGACTTGATTTAGAAGTTAAAAAATCTGTTTTAGAGGCAGCAAATACACTTAAAAGTTTAGGTGCTGAAATAGAAGAATTTGAAATGAATATTGTAGACTATGCTATACCAACATACTATGTTTTAGCTTGTGCAGAAGCAAGTTCAAATTTATCAAGATATGACGGTATTAAGTATGGCTATAGAAACAGAGATTGTGAAGATTTAATGGAAGTTTATTTAACTTCAAGAAGTGAAGCCTTCGGTATGGAGGTTAAAAGAAGAATTATGCTTGGCTCATTTGTATTAAGCTCAGGTTATTATGATGCTTATTACAACAAGAGTTTAAAGGTTAGAGGACTTATTAAAAAGAGTTTTGATGAAGCTTTTGCAAGCTATGATATGATTTTATCTCCAGTTGCTCCTACAACAGCTTATAAAATAGGAGAAAATTCTTCTGACCCACTTAAAATGTATTTAGGTGATATTTATACAGTATCAGTAAATCTTGCAGGTATTCCTGCTGTCTCAATTCCTTGTGGTTTTGACTCTAAGGGTATGCCAATAGGTTTACAGCTTATAGGAAATGCTTTTGATGAAGTAAAATTAGTTAAGGCTGCCTATGCTTTCCAAAAGGAAACAGATTTCCATATTAAAAAACCTGAAATAGCAAAGGAGGGCAAATAATATGCAATATCAAATGGTTATAGGTTTAGAGGTTCATGTGGAGCTTTCAACAAAATCAAAAATATTCTGTAGCTGTACTACAGAGTTTGGTGGTGAGCCAAATACTCATGTTTGCCCTGTATGTTCCGGTATGCCTGGGGTACTTCCTGTTTTAAATAAAAAAGTAGTGGAGTTTGCAGTTAGAGCAGGTCTTGCCACAAATTGTGAAATAACAAGATATAATAAATTCGATAGAAAAAATTATTTCTATCCTGATTTACCAAAGGCTTATCAGGTCAGCCAGTTATATTTGCCAATATGCAGAAATGGTAAGGTAGAAATTGAGGTTGACGGTGAAAAGAAATTTATTGGTATCCACGAAATTCATATGGAAGAAGACGCAGGTAAACTTGTACATGACCCTTGGGATGATTGTACTTTGGTAGATTATAACAGATGTGGTGTGCCACTTCTTGAAATAGTTTCAGAGCCAGATTTTAGGTCTGCTGATGAGGTTATAGCATATCTTGCAAAACTTAGAGAAACTATGATGTATCTTGGTGTATCAGATTGTAAAATGCAGGAGGGTTCTATGAGAGCCGATGTAAATGTGTCTGTAATGCCTGTAGGCTCTAAGAAGTTCGGTACAAGAACAGAAATGAAAAATATGAACTCATTTAAGGCTATTTATAAGGCTATTAATTATGAGGCTAAAAGACAAATTGAAATTCTTGAATCAGGTGCATCAGTAGTTCAGGAAACAAGAAGATGGGACGATAACAAAGATGCAAGCTTTGCCATGAGAAGTAAGGAAAATGCACAGGATTACAGATATTTCCCAGAGCCTGACCTTCTTCCTATAGAAATTAGTCAGGATTGGATTGACAGAGCTACAAACTCAATGCCTGAATTGCCAGAAGATAAAAGAGCAAGATATATAAGAGAATTTGGCTTAACAGAATATGATGCCTCTGTAATTACATCAGAAAGACAGATTGCGTATTTATTTGAGGATATTGTAAAGTTTACAAATGAGCCAAAAGAAAGCTGTAATCTTGTTATGGGAGAATTAATGAGATTAATGAGTGAAACAGGAACTTTAGCTGAAGAATTAAATATTAATCCTCATAAAGTTGCAGACCTTATTATCCTTGTTAAAACAGGTCAGATTAACAGAACTGTTTATAAAGAAGTTTTTGTAAAGAGCTTTTCAAAAACTTCTTTATAAACAGTTCTGATAATCTGACCTGTTTATAAAGAAGTTTTTGAAAAGC
>JBJFFW010000176.1:0-3750 GCA_051892075.1 Lachnospirales bacterium | reverse complement strand
CAGCCTCTATGGTTATTTTTTGGCAGTCCCCCTCCATAATTCCTGGGGAAGCAGACATTAAAATTAATTTCATAATATCTTCTTCATAAAAAGGTTTCATAATTTTAAAAGGAGGAGTAAAATATAGGTCGTCTAATAAAGTTTTACCCTTATTAGATTTAATTTTTATATTTAGTTTAGAAACTCTGCCATATTTATTTTCCATATTATTTCATATCCTCAAACATTACATTTTTTCTAATCCAATCTACTACAGCATCTACCCCATCATCTTTTAAAATATTTGTAAAAAGAAAAGGACTTTCTCCTCTCATTTTTTTACTATCTCTTTCCATAACGGATAAATCTGCACCAACATAAGGAGCAAGGTCGATTTTGTTAATTACAAGTAAGTCACTTCTTGTTATTCCAGGGCCACCTTTTCTTGGAATTTTATCACCCTCGGCAACATCTATAACAAAAATAGTAGCCTCTACAAGTTCTGGTGAAAATGTAGCTGAAAGATTATCTCCTCCACTTTCTATAAACATAAGCTCTATATCGGGAAATCTCTCAATAAGTTCATCAACAGCCTCTAAGTTCATAGAGGCATCTTCCCTTATTGCTGTATGAGGACAGCCACCTGTTTCTACACCTATAATTCTTTCCTTTGGAAGAACGCTGTTTTTACACAAAAATTCTGCATCTTCCTTGGTATATATATCATTTGTAATTACTCCAATACTGTATTTAGATGATAATTTTCTTACAAGTATTTCTATTAATGCAGTTTTGCCTGAACCAACAGGACCGGCAACACCAATTTTAACATAGCTCATATTTACAACTCCTTTAAGACATATATAATCTTGAATAAAGTCTTTCGTGCTCCATACACCTTATATCAAAGGCAGGTGTAGAGGCACAAAACATATCTTCACTCATTTCTATTACATCACAAACTGTGTTTTCCATTATATCAAAGGTATCATACAAAAGTTTCTGACCTATATTTTGACTTAATGGCACAAGTTTTACACAATTTGTAATCATAGCAGAAACTTGAGAATACAAAAAATTATTAAGCATTGTTTTTATACTAATATTAGCTGAACAGCAAAGTACACCATAGGCTATACAATGATGCTTTTGTGTATATTCCATATTAATATAATTATTAAAATAATCATACTGAAGGTTTAAATTGCATTTATTAATTGTTTTTAAAAATCTTGAACCCATTTTTAAAGATGCCTGTCTTATTTCTACGGGAGATTTTGATACAGTTAAAATATTGTCAAGTTCTTCTATTTTTTCCATATTACAAGCATTTTCATAGGCAAGCTTTGCACCAAGAAGTTCAGTATTTGCCAGTGAATATTTTATTTTATTATTAATATATTCTCTTATACTATCCTCACCTTTTAAAAGGTCTTTTTGAATATAGGTTTCAAGTCCGTAGGAGTGTGAATATGCTCCTATTGGAAAAAGAGAATCATTAATTTGCAAAAGAAGAAAATTTTTATTAAACATATTAATTACCTCAATGGGTATGATTATTTATAGAAGAAGAAATTGCCTTATTAAAATCTAATTTCATAACTTTTTTAACTGCATTAACCCTGTAGCAATTATTGCCAATATGCTTATGAATTTTATTAATCATTTCAAGCATAGGCTCATTGTAAGGTGTTATAAACTGCAAATTATTATCACCATAAAATAGGGTTGCGTGTCTGTTGCCTATTTCATAGCAAAGTTTTGGAATAAGTGAGTAATCTTCAACTTCTGCAACAATAACCTCACAAACAGGTATATTTACAACAACTACCTTTTGGCTGTCTGCATATAATACATCATCTTGTTTAAGACCTGTTTTTAATATATCATTATCAAGTCTTATGCCAATTTCTTCTCCAGAATATGTAGTTTTTTTATGAAGTTTTTTAAAAGCCTCATACCATTCAATATCCACATAATCATAAGATAGATTTTTAAATTTATCGTCTTTTAAATTTCCTAATACTTTTTCACAAAGCATAATTAAACCTCCTTAAAATAGGCTATACATTTGTGTTAATGGTAATTTTTCGGCAGGCTTTGAAGTAATTAAGCTTCCGTCAATACTTACCTTATATGTTTCAGGGTCAACTTTAATTTCAGGAGCATAGGAGTTATACTTCATATCATTTTTTGATATATTTCTGCAATTTTTTACAGGTACTATAGTTTTTTCAAGTCCTAATTTTTCTTTAATATTATTATCTAAAGCAGCCTTTGAAACAAAGGTTAGGCTTGTGTTATATTTTGCCTTACCATGGGAAGCAAACATAGGTCTGTAAAAAACAGGTTGAGTAGTAGGAATTGAGGCATTTGCATCACCCATTTTTGAAGCAATAATCATACCACCCTTTATTATAATATCAGGCTTTACTCCGAAAAAGGCTGGTTTCCACAAAACCAAATCAGCAAACTTACCCTCCTCAACAGAGCCTACATAATCAGAAATACCATTTGTAATTGCAGGGTTAATAGTGTATTTAGCAATATATCTTTTAACTCTGAAATTATCATTTTCACCAGTATCCTCCGGTAAAGGTCCTCTTTCCTCTTTCATTTTATGAGCAGTTTGCCAAGTTCTTGTTATAACCTCTCCAATTCTGCCCATAGCCTGTGAATCTGAACTCATCATTGAGAAAATGCCCATATCGTGAAGTACATCTTCTGCTGCAATAGTTTCAGGTCTTATTCTTGAATCGGCAAAGGCAACATCTTCAGGAATTTTATTATCCAAATGATGACAAACCATAAGCATATCAAGGTGTTCATCAATAGTGTTTTTAGTAAAAGGCATAGTAGGGTTTGTTGAAGAAGGAAGAATATTAGAAAAGCCTGCTGCCTTAATAATATCAGGAGCGTGGCCACCACCTGCACCTTCTGTATGGAAGGTGTGCATAGTTCTTCCTGCTATTGCCTCTATAGTATCTTCAACACAACCACCCTCATTTAAAGTATCTGTATGAATTGCAACTTGTATATCATATTTATCGGCAACAGTTAAAGCTGAATCTATAACAGCAGGTGTAGCACCCCAATCCTCATGAATTTTAAGACCCATTGCACCTTCTTTGATTTGTTCAATTAAAGGCTCATAAGCTCCACAATTACCCTTACCCATAAAGCCAATATTCATAGGATATTCCTCTGCAGCTTTAAGCATTTGATGAATATTCCAAGGTCCTGGGGTGCAAGTAGTTGCATTTGTACCGTCAGAAGGACCACAGCCACCACCAATCATTGTTGTTATGCCACTATATAATGCGCAATCAACCTGTTGAGGGCAAATAAAATGAATATGAGAATCAATACCACCGGCAGTTACAATCATACCCTCTCCTGCAAGAGCCTCTGTAGATGCACCTACTGTCATACCTGGAGTTACTCCCTCCATAATATCGGGATTACCACCATGACCTATAGCCTTTATTTTTCCGTCTTTTATTCCTATATCAGCCTTATAAATTCCTGTGTAATCTACAATTAGGGCATTTGTAATAATAAGGTCTAAATCTCCATCTGATGACTTTGTGTTTACACTTTGTCCCATTCCATCTCTAAGAGTTTTACCACCGCCAAATTTTGCCTCATCACCATATACTGTGTAATCCTTTTCAACTTCAATAATAAGGTTTGTATCAGCAAGCCTTACCTTATCGCCTGTTGTAGGACCATACATCATAGCATATTTTTCTCTGCTAATTTTAGACATTA
>JBJFFW010000175.1:0-3760 GCA_051892075.1 Lachnospirales bacterium | reverse complement strand
GCGGTATTATATTAAAGTTTGTTTACAATTTATTTACTCATGCGTTTGTCCTGCTCTTACTTCAAAATTTTGGTTGTATAATATTTGGCATGATTTCTTAAACCACACCAAATATTATACAACCTTTATTTATCCCCTGTGTTTGCCTTAAACACAGGGAATTTTAATTTTTATTGTTGTTAATCTGAATACTACCAATCTTATCAACTTTTCGTCAAGAAGATATTTTTAAATTGCTTCTTTAATCATTGAAGCTGCTACCTGCTCTAACAAATATTTCTTCTTGGTAAAGAAGTGTTTAACATTCTTCATTACCATGTTTTACAAACATACCATTGTATATGGCAGGCAGAACAAAAGAATTAATTTAAAAATATTTTTTATAGAGTTCAACATACAAAAATTTCCGATAGCATACTGCCATCGGAAATTATTTTTTGACTACTTCTTTTTCAACAGCCAATCAAGAGCATTTATCCTTTTAATTCCATCATAATCTGCCACAGGGTCATCATCAAGAGTCAATATATATTTAGGATAGTGGTCATTTATTTTCAAAAGTGAGCCAAGCTCTCTGGCAAGAGTATTTTCATCTCTTACACTTGCCGATACTTGAAAATAGGTTATACCATCTTCATTCATAGCAACAAAGTCAACCTCTAAATCTCCCATTTGTCCTACATATACATCATAGCCTCTGCGAATAAGCTCAAGATAAACAACATTTTCCAGAATATGTCCCACATCTGTATTTCTTTTTCCTAAAAGCATATATCTTAAGCCAATATCAACAATGTAATATTTTTCAAGGGTTTTAAGGTATTGCTTTCCCTTAATATTATATCTTTTTGCCTGATACACCATTAGACTGTCCATAAGTGCCTTCATATATTTTTCTACGGTCTTAACATCAATTTTTCTTCCCTCTGATGTCATTGTATTTGCAATTTTAGACAATGACAACTGATTACCAATATTATCAAATACAAATTTTATTACACTTTCAAGCATCATAACATCAGATATTCTATATCTTGCTACAATATCCTTAAGGAGAACCGTATTGTATAAGCTATTAAGATAATCTCTTATTTCCTTATCATTATTGTCATAATTTAAAATATAAGGAAAAGAGCTGTTTTCTATATACTTACGATATTTTTCACTTACAGAAATATTTTCTGTGTTACCAATACAGTATTCAGAAAAAGACAGAGGCAGCATTTTAAGCTCAATATATCTGCCCGATAATAATGTAGCAAGCTCACCAGACATAAAATAAGCATTAGAGCCGGTTATATAAAGGTCAACATTTTTCTTTATAAACAGACTATCAACAGCCTTTTCAAAACTATTCACATGCTGAATTTCATCAAGAAAAATATAATTCATCTTATCATCCAAAAGTTTGTCCTTTATATACTTATACAAAATTTTATAATCCTGTAAATCCTCATAATCAATATCTTCAAAATTAATTGAAATAATTTGACTGTTGTCAACGCCATTATTCAAGAGATATTCTTTATACAAATCAAACAAAGTTGATTTTCCACATCTTCTTATTCCTGAAATAACCTTTATAATTTGCTTATCTTTTGAATTTATAAGGAAATTAATATAATCATTTCTTGGTATCATTTTATCACCCCACATTATTATATATGTATTTTAACACATAACATTCCACATTTCAATATATTTTATGGATTATATTCCACAAACTTTAAATAATTTATATTTTTAAGGAATTATACTCAATAATCTGTATTTTTACTAAAAAATAAAAAATTCCTCAAACTAGCATATTTTATGTTATGCTATTTTCAAGGAATTTAAACTTTAACATCAATATTACCAACCATATTACCAACAGAACAACCTGTGAAAAGCCCTCCTTTTTATCAAATTTTTTAAAGCTGTTATGGGTTCAAATACAATCTAGGCATCATTGCTATAGCATATTGGGGAGAAATTGGAATACAATCTCCACATCCCATGCAATTTTGTGGAGCAATATATGACTTAGGGGGGTTAGCTACGGTTTTACACATAAAAAAACTCCTTGTAAAAAAGAAATGCAGAGGCTAAAATGCACTCTGCACCCATTTGATATTTGTAATTAAAGAATTTGTTTGTTTTCAGAACCAGGAGTTGTTACAATAACTTTTTTAGGGGTAATAATCAGAGCACCCTTTGCAGTAGCAGCACCATTAAACATCTTTTCCACCATTGCTTTAAAGGTATCAACAACAGCACCTTCGGTAACATATTCCGCAGTTCCTTTAATTTGATAGCCCTCAAGGCTTTGTGCATTGTAGACAGATATGGCTATTTGTCCTGCGTTTGTTTTAATATTGTTTAAAGTAGTTTCCAAAAATACATCGCCAACTACAAGCTTTCCGTCAGTAGTTACATCTTTAAATGCAACTGGAACAACATTAGGCTCTCCATTTGCACAGGTAGCCAAATCCCACATGCTTGTTTTAAGAAGATTTAATACATTTTCGTTAATCATTACTAATACCTCCAAAAATTTTTTTGATAAACCAATTATATTAAATTTACTTTCACATAACAATATATTAGGAAATTTATGAGTCACTAATAAATTTAATAGTAAATTGAAAATTATTAATTAAATAACTATAATTAATATAAAGAGTGAGGAGGTTTATATGAATTTAACAGAGTTTTTTTCATTATTTGGATATATGCTAGTGTGTTCTTTTACACCGGGACCCGGAAATATTCTTGCACTTAATGGTACAAGTAAATATGGCTGGAAGGACAGCCAATTTTTGATTTTGGGTATTTGTATTGGTTATGGAATTGTACAGACTATATGTACTATTACACTTTCTGCCTTGAGCCAGACTTTTTCGCAGTTTTTACAAATATTAAAATATGTAGGTGGATTATATATGCTTTATCTGTCCATACATATTATGACAAGCCGATTTAATGAAGAAAGTGTAGATAAAAAACCAACTTTCAGAGAAGGACTTTTATTACAGCTTGTAAATGTTAAAATTTATTTTTATATTTCAACTTTGTTGACTGTGTATTTTATTCCAAATTGCAAATCAGCTTTTGAGTTAATAATGGCAGGTGCTTTTGCTGTAAGTATTGGTAGTATAGCCTGTTTGTCGTGGGCATTTTTGGGTATAAAGATTCAGGGGCTTTATAGAAAGTATTTTAAATTAGTAAATATGGTTTTGGGAGTTTTTCTTCTTTATTGTGTATGGACAATCATAAGGAGGTAAATTTGTGTATCAGCGAAAATTAGAAAAAGCTATAAGGTGTCCTTTGGAATATGGACTTGAAATATTTGGAGGAAAATGGAATTCCAGAATAATTTGTGTTTTGGCAGCAAAAAAGGTTTTAAGGTATAGCGAGCTTAGAAAAGGAATGGGAAATATTACTGATGCGGTATTAGCCTCATCATTAAAGGAATTAATTGCGAATGAAATTATAATGCGTAAATCCTATGATGAAATACCACCTAGAGTAGAATATTCCTTAACTGACAAGGGAATATCTGTTGTTCCTATTTTGCAAAGTATTTGCAAGTGGTCAGGTTTATTTTATAAAGAAAAAAATGAAAATACAATGGTACATTGTGAGAGGTGTGATTATCATTAGTTTTATTGTAATGAAGGAAAGTGAGAATAATGGTAAGAGATAGTGAAAAAGAACTTGCATATTCACCTATTGGTAAATTATTCTTCCGTTTAGCGCTCCCAGCAGTTACAGCTCA
>JBJFFW010000174.1:0-3807 GCA_051892075.1 Lachnospirales bacterium | reverse complement strand
CAGCCATAACCTCATCGTTAATTTGGAAATTCTTAAATACCTTTTCTCTTTCAGTTACACATAATTTATTCATAGTAATTTTTGAAATCATTAAAATATGCTTAATATTCCATTGAAAATCATCAATATTATTTTTAAAACTATTATGAAGATTTAAAAAATTTTCATTTAAACAATTACCCTCAATATTAAAAATATATGGCAGTGAGGGAATATTATCTGCATATTTCATAAATTCTTTGTGGAGCTTTTCTTCATAATCAACATGAGCTGTAAGGTCCCCTTTAAACTCTGTATTATGAGGATAGGTAAAGGCATCAGCCATATAGTGCATAAGCTTTCCAAGCCTTAAAAAATCAAGTACAGTATATTTTTTGTTTTTATTTTCTATTTTTTTAATTAGTTTCTTTATAACATTTTCAATATTTTCAAAATTATGTCCCTTAATTTCTCCTTTTTTTAAACAACCTCTAAAATAAGTAAAAAAATTAATATCAGGCAGTATATTACCAAAAACAAAGGCTTTCTTACAAATCATATAATCTGTGTCAAGATATCTGTAAGCTAAATATTTTCCTAAAAACAAATGGTCAACAGTTCTCATTTAATTCCTCCCTTTGTTAAAAATTTTTAGTTTAGTATACAGTTTAAACTTTAAATTTTAAAGGGTATTTTTATTAAATTTTAGTTAAATATTATATTTACAAATTTTTAACCATTATATGATTTTGATTTTTACAATAAAATTATATATTCAAGTTGAATAAAAATGTAAAGGAGAGATAATTTGGAAAAAATATTAAATAAGCAGGGTTTTATTTGTGATATGGACGGTGTTATATATCATGGAAATAAACTTTTGCCGGGAGTAAAAGAATTTTTAAAATGGTTAAAAGATAATAACAAGAAATATTTGTTCTTAACAAATTCCAGTCAATGCACACCTATTGAATTACAGCAAAGATTAGAAAGAATGGGACTTGAAGTGGAAAAATCTCATTTTTATACCAGTGCTTTAGCTACAGCACAATTTTTAAAAAGTCAATCACCAAATTGCAGTGCCTTTGTGCTTGGTGAACATGGTATTTTAAATGCCCTATATGAAGTAGGAATAACTTATAATGATGTAAATCCCGATTATGTTGTAATAGGTGAGTCAAGAGGCTATAATTTAGAAATGATAACAAAGGCAGTAAGACTTGTAAATAACGGTGCAAAACTTATTGGCACAAATTCAGATTTAACAGGCCCTACTGAATTTGGCATAGCTCCTGCCTGCAGAGCCTTGCTTGCACCTATAGAATTATCTACAGGCAAACAGGCTTATTATGTAGGAAAACCCAACCCACTTATGATGAGAACAGGTCTTAAAATGCTTGGAGTACATTCAGAAGATGCGGCAATTATTGGAGATAGAATGGATACTGATATAGTTGCAGGAATTGAATCAGGACTTGATACAGTTCTTGTATTATCAGGAGTAACATCAAAGGAAGATTGCCTAAATTACCCTTACAGACCAAGGGTCATATTAAAAGGTGTTGGAGATATTCCAAATTTTGCTGATAAAAATACTCCAAAAAAATAAGGGAAGTAGCCTAAACTACCTCCCTTATTTTTATTGCCCTTTTCTTTTAAATCCAAATTCGCACTCAAGTTTATTACAAATATCTGTAATCGGTATAGCATCACTTGATACATATATGTTTTTATCTTTGTCATAGATTACAAATTTATCTATTTCAAATTTTATTTTATATTCCTTATTTTCATATTTAATAAGTAAATATCTTTCTGATAAAGTTCCTAATTCACCACCATTTTCTGCAATAAAACCATAATCATCTTCTAAAATAACTCTAAGAGTTTCCAAATATACATCATAATTATATCCATTCCCGTATGTCGACGGAATAATAATCCATTGATTAAGTTTTTCCTTATCACATTTGGCTTTTCTAATTCTCAGTCGATTTTTATTCATTTTTTCAAAAATTCTAGGATATTTAACAAAACAATATCTCCAATCACCTTCTTGTAATGAGCTGTTTTTAATAAAATCTTCTAATTGAGTTTTAATATCTTTACCGGTATCAATTTCTTCTAAAAAGTCTTTTAAAACCTTTCCAATATCAGTATCAGTATTATCAGAAAATAAATTTCTCATACTTATATATTGAGAAGCATCATTAGGGTTATCAACACAAAATGTTTTGCAATTAGAAATATTCATTAAATAATCACCAAAAGTTAATAAAGCTCTCCTAAGTAAATGCTCCTCAAATTTTGGTTTATCATCATCAAAAAGGCTTGTGATTTTCTTCCAATAAGTGTTAAATATATCCTCATCATATTCACCATTATCTTTTTTTGATAAATAAAGAGCTGAACGAATTTGCCCATTGAAATATTTATTTTCTTCTGCCTTTTTTATTCTTTCTCCAAAATCTTCATTTTCTATTATAATTTTAGCTTTTATTCTTTCTTCATCAATTTGTTTTCCATTGAAAAATGCAATTCTATCATTACCGGCAATATGTTCTGTAATATTTTCCCAGTATTCAGATAATGAATTTACAGCATTTATAGCATTCTTAAATAAATTTCTATCATCAATTATAGAATTACTAATAAGATTTTTTAATATTCTTATCCAACCATTAAAATCTCCTGTTAAATCCAAAGCCTTTGACTTGTAAATATATAAAATGACAGCATAGAACATAACCTTATCACTTAATGTACCTTTGTTTTTATCAAGCATAGGCTTAAAAATTAAATTTTTAATTTCTTTATTACATAAACTGCTGCAAATATAATTAAAACAATAGTATATCATATAATAAATTTCACTATTAATCCTACTATAATCAAGTTTGACATACCAATTTGTATTTGCAAAAGGCTCAATTAAGTTTGCACAAGCAAATAAATTTTCAAAAAAATTCATAAAAACTCTGTCAAATTCAACTTTAGCCTCTTTCCAAACAACATTTGTCCACTCAATATCAAGAAAACTCTTAAATTCATTTTTAAATTCAAAATCAACATTATTCAATCTATCAAATAGCTGTGCCTTAAAGTTTTCAAAGTCTGATAAAGGTCTGCCTCTTGAGTTAAGCTTAATGTATAAATCATCTTCCATTCCTATTTCATCAATATTATTAAAGTGAAATATTATTTTATCTTCCTCTAATTTTTCTGATAAATCAGACTTGTTTTTAAATTTTTCTTTTATATCATCTAACATATTTAACACAGCTGATATAGTTGGGTCAAATTTCCAAGTACTTAAAAACCAATTAGAATCCTTTATTTCTGAAGATGGTTTTAAATCTGATAAAAAAATATCTTTTCTATTTTCTACTAATTTTTCCACAAAATTTTTTGAACTTAATCTTGTTTCATAAGTAAATTTTTTTAATAATTCAGTTTTCTCATTATTTTGGGAATAGGCAAAAATATGTAGTAAAAATAGTGTTGTTAATCTCTGCTGACCGTCTAAAGGTATAAATTTACCATTGACTTCCTTTCCGTATACAAAATTAAGGTCTAAAGTAGTATTACCATAAAGAGCATTATACATATCATCAAGAAGTTTATCTCTTACAATATTTACAAATTCATCATTAGAACCTTGAACATAATCTCGCTGAATTCTTGGTATTTCAACTTTATATTTTTCCAAAAGATTTAGAAATGTTTTTATACTACTCATTTTTTACCAATCCCCTTTAATAAATTTTTTTAATACATTTTCCATCTCATTGATGTAAGCATTTTTATCTTCTGAATTCCAATTTACCA
>JBJFFW010000173.1:0-17305 GCA_051892075.1 Lachnospirales bacterium | reverse complement strand
GTTAATACAACTAAGGATGAAGCTACTAAAAATACTATTGCTTATGGAATTTTAGAAGCCCATAACACAAGTGGAAATATGGACAATCTTAAAATTAAGTTTGACTGTATGGCAAGTCATGATATTACTTATGTTGGTATTATTCAGACTGCAAGTGCATCAGGTATGGAAAAATTCCCTATTCCTTATGTACTTACTAACTGCCACAATTCTCTTTGTGCAGTAGGTGGTACTATTAATGAAGATGACCATATGTTTGGTCTTTCTGCTGCCAAGAAATACGGTGGAATTTATGTTCCTGCTCATCAGGCTGTTATTCATCAGTATATGAGAGAAATGATGTCAGGCTGTGGCAAAATGATTTTAGGCTCTGACTCCCACACTCGTTATGGTGCTTTAGGTACTATGGCTATTGGTGAGGGTGGCGGTGAGCTTGCAAAACAGCTTTTATGCCAAACTTATGATGTGGCTAGACCACAGGTTATTGGTATTTATCTTACAGGAAAGCCTGAAAGCTATGTTGGGCCACAGGATATTGCCCTTGCAATTATTGGTAAGGTATTTGAAAATGGCTATGTTAAAAACAAGGTTATGGAATTTATTGGTGACGGCATTGAGGGTCTTGGCGTTGAATACAGAAACGGTATTGATGTTATGACTACTGAAACTACTTGTCTTTCTTCTGTTTGGAAAACTGATGATAAGGTTAAGGAATATTATGCTGCTCATGGAAGAAGTGAGGATTATAAGGAGCTTAATCCTGGGGAAGTTGCTTATTATGACGGCATTGTTTATGTTGACTTATCTAAGATTAAGCCTATGATTGCTATGCCTTTCCACCCAAGCAATACTTATACTATTGATGATTTAAACAGCAATCTTATGGATATTTTAGACGAAGTTGAAAAGAAGGCTGTTAAAACTATTGATAATCCTAATATTAAGTTTGAACTTAAAAGCAAGGTTAGAAACGGCAAACTTTATGTTGACCAAGGTGTTATTGCAGGTTGTGCCGGTGGTACTTATGATAATATTTGTGATGTAGCTGATATTTTAGACGGCAAGAGTATTGGTGCTGATGATTTTGCACTTAGTGTTTACCCATCATCTCAGCCTACATTTGTATCTCTTGTTGAAAATGGTGCTATTACTAAGCTTATGCAGGCTGGTGCAACAGTTCGTTCAGCTTTCTGTGGACCATGTTTTGGTGCAGGTGATGTACCAAGTAATCAAGGCTTGAGTATAAGACATTCTACAAGAAACTTCCCTAACAGAGAGGGTTCTAAGCCTGGTAACGGTCAGATTGCGGGAGTTGCTCTTATGGACGCAAGGTCTATTGCGGCAACTGCTGTTAATAAGGGTTATTTAACTCCGGCTAATGAAATTGATGTTAATTTTAGCAAGCCTAAGTATTATTTTAACAAGGCTGTTTATGATAATAGAGTATATCAGGGCTTTGGCAAGGCAGACGAAACAGTTTCTCTTAAATATGGTCCAAATATTAAGCCATGGCCTAAGATGTGTGCTTTAACAGACAATTTATTATTAAAGGTTGTAAGCTTAATTACTGACCCTGTTACTACAACAGATGAGCTTATTCCATCTGGTGAAACAAGCTCTTATCGTTCTAATCCTTTAGGACTTGCTGAATTTACTCTTTCAAGAAAAGACCCTAACTATGTGCCAAATGCAAAGGCAGTTCAGGTAGCTGAAAAGGCTAGAGAAGAAGGCAAATGTCCTGTAGAGGCTTATGGTGATATTAAAGATGCTATGGAATTAATTAAGGATAAGTTTGGTGCAAATAGTGAAAATACAGGTATAGGCAGCACAATATTTGCTGTTAAGCCTGGTGATGGTTCAGCAAGAGAACAGGCTGCTTCCTGTCAGAAAGTTCTTGGTGGCTGGGCAAATATTGCCAATGAATATGCAACTAAGAGATATCGTTCAAACCTTATTAACTGGGGTATGCTTCCATTTATTTATAATGGAGATTTACCTTTTGAAAATGGAGATTATATCTTTATTCCTGATGTTGCAAAAAATATTGAAAACAAGGCTTCCCAGTTTACAGCTTATGTAATAAAGAATGGAAGTGCTAATGAATTTAAGCTTAATATGGGTGATTTAACAGATGACGAGAGAAAAATTATTCTTGCAGGCTGTCTTATAAATTACAACAGAAATCTTAATTCAAAATAATGTAATATTTAGTCAAAGGGGACTTATAATAATACAGTCCCCTTTTTTTATGTGTTCTTTAATTAAACTTAACAAAAATTTGTATATTTGCATAAAATATTGCTTTATTTGACAAAAATTTTGTTAATTAATAAAGTCGCATTATTTTTTTAAATATGTTATAATATTGACAATGTTTATTTTTAAACAGGTTCATAAATGGTAAGTGGATAAATTGGCTTAAAAGGGGTAAGTATAAAATTGGAGATTTTTTGCTTTATCCTAAGCCAAAAGAATTTATAAATTTTTCCATTGTGATTTGAAAGGAGAAACAAAAATGTTAAACAAAAAGTCTGTAGATGATTTACAGGTTAAGGGCAAGAGAGTTCTTTGCAGATGTGATTTTAATGTACCATTAAAAGATGGTGTTATCACAGATGAAAACAGAATTGTTGCAGCTTTACCTACTATCGAAAAGTTAATTTCTGAAGGTGCAAAGGTTATTCTTTGTTCTCACCTTGGCAAGCCAAAGGAACCATCAGCAGAGTTTTCTTTAGCTCCTGTTGCTAAGCGTTTATCTGAAAAGCTTGGTAAGGAAGTTGTATTTGCGGCTGATGATACAGTTGTTGGCGAAAATGCTAAGGCTGCTGTAGCTAATATGAATGATGGAGATGTTGTACTTCTTCAGAACACAAGATTCCGTAAGGAAGAAACTAAAAATGGCGAAGCTTTCAGCAAGGAGCTTGCTTCTCTTGCAGATTGCTATGTAAATGATGCTTTTGGTACATCTCACAGAGCTCACTGCTCAACTGTTGGTGTAACTGAATTTATTGAAGGTGATTGTGCTGTAGGTTACCTTATGGAAAAGGAAATTGAGTACTTAGGTAATGCAGTTAATAACCCTGTTAGACCTTTTGCTGCTATTTTAGGTGGTGCTAAGGTTAGTGATAAGATTAATGTTATTAACAATCTTCTTGATAAGGTTGATATTCTTGTAATTGGCGGTGGTATGGCTTATACTTTCTTTAAGGCTTTAGGCTATGGTATCGGTAAGAGTATCTTAGAAGAAGATAAGATTGATTTTGCTCTTGAAATGATTCAGAAGGCAGAAGAAAAGGGTGTTACTTTCCTTCTTCCTGTTGATAATGTTGTTGCTAAGGAATTTGGTCCTGGTAAGCCACATCGTATTGCAAGCAGACCTGTTAGACCAAACCCTAAGAAACCTTTTATTTCTGAGGACGAAGAAGGCTTTGATATCGGTACTGCTACTGTAAGCCTTTTTGCTGATGCTTTAAAAGATGTTAAGACTCTTGTTTGGAACGGACCTATGGGTGTGTTTGAAATTCCTGAATATTCTGTAGGTACAAAGGCTGTTGCTGAAATCGTATCTAATCTTGATGCTACTACTATTGTTGGTGGTGGTGACTCTGCAGCAGCAGTTAACCAGTTAGGTTTTGCTGATAAGATTACACATATTTCTACAGGTGGCGGTGCTTCTCTTGAGTTTTTAGAGGGTAAGGTGCTTCCTGGTGTAGCAGCGGCTGACGATAAGTAAGATTTATTTAAAAAGGCTGTTGATTTTTTATCAACAGCCTTGAACTTCTTGTAAAAGTATGATAAAATATTAACATCTTTAGTGTACGGTTGTATACATATAAAATCATTATAATATGGAAGGTGTTAATATGAGAAAAAGAATTGTAGCTGGTAACTGGAAAATGAACAAAACTCCATCTGAGGCTGTTAAACTTTGTGAGCTTTTAAAGGACAAGGTTAATACTGATGAGATTGATGTTGTGTTCTGTGTGCCTTTTGTTAATCTTATGGCTGTAAAAGATGCTCTTAAAGAAACTAAGATTAAAGTTGGTGCTGAAAATCTTCATTTTAAAGACAGCGGTGCTTTCACAGGTGAAATTTCTGCTCCTATGCTTAAAGAAATCGGTGTTGATTATGTAATTATCGGTCACTCTGAAAGAAGACAGTATTTTGGTGAAACTGATGAAACTGTTAATCTTAAAGTTTTAAAGGCATTTGAATATGGTATCACTCCTATTGTATGTGTAGGTGAAACTCTTGAAGAAAGAGAAGATGATATTACTATTGAAAAAATTGCTATTCAGATTAAAAAAGGCTTAAAGGGACTTACTCCTGAAATGGCAAAGGAAGTTGTTATTGCTTATGAGCCTATTTGGGCTATTGGCACAGGAAAGGTTGCTACTAAAGAACAGGCACAGGAGGTTTGTGCTGAAATAAGAAAAGTTGTTTCAAATATGTTTGGCGAGGACACTGCTAATGAAATGAGAATTCAGTATGGTGGCTCTGTAACAGGTGCTTCTGCTCCTGAACTTTTCGCTATGGCTGATATTGACGGTGGACTTGTAGGCGGTGCCAGCTTAAAAGAGGACTTTGAAAATATAGTAAAGGCTTGATATTTTTCTAAATCAGGCGAGGAGAACTAATATGAGTAAAAAAACTACTGTTTTAATGATTTTAGATGGCTTCGGTATTAATGATAAAACCGAGGGCAATGCTATTAAAATGGCAAAAAAGCCTGTTATTGATAATATTTTAAATACTTATCCTTGTGTTAAGGGTTATGCCAGTGGTTTATCTGTTGGTTTACCTGACGGACAGATGGGTAATTCTGAAGTAGGTCATCTTAATATGGGTGCAGGAAGAATTATTTATCAGGATTTAACTAAAATTACAAAGGCTATTGAAGACGGTGATTTCTTTAATAATGAGGCTCTTTGTGATGCTGTTAAAAATTGTAAGGATAATAATAGTGACCTTCATTTGTATGGTCTTTTATCTACAGGTGGTGTTCATTCTCATCTTGACCATGTTTATGCACTTTTAAAGCTTGCAAAAGACAATGGTTTAGAAAATGTTTATGTTCACTGTTTCTTAGATGGCAGAGATACTCCTCCAACTTCAGCTAAGGGTTTTATTGCAACTCTTGAAGAAAAAATGGCTGAAATTGGTGTAGGTAAGGTTGCTACAATTTCAGGCAGATACTATGCCATGGATAGAGATAACAGATGGGATAGAGTTGAAAAAGCCTATAATGCTATGGTTTTAGGTGAGGGCAATACTGCTTCTTCTGCTGAGGAGTGTATGACTAAAACTTATGCAGAGGGTGTTAATGATGAGTTTGTTGTGCCTACAGTTATTTTAAATGACGGTAAGCCAACTGCTACTATTAAAGAAAATGATTCTATTATTTTCTTTAACTTCAGACCTGACAGAGCCAGAGAAATTACTCGTTCATTCTGTGATGTAGAGTTTAGTGGCTTTGAAAGAGCTAAGGGATATTTCCCTGTTAAATATGTATGTTTTACAGATTATGATGTAACTATTGAAAATAAAGAAGTTGCCTTTAAGAAAGAAAAGATTGTTAACACTCTTGGAGAATACTTATCTTCTCTTGGCAAAACTCAAGCAAGAATTGCTGAAACAGAAAAGTATGCTCATGTTACTTTCTTCTTTAATGGCGGTGTAGAAGAACCAAATCCGGGTGAGGACAGAATACTTGTGCCTTCTCCAAAGGTTGCAACTTATGATTTACAGCCTGAAATGAGTGCTCCACAGGTTACTGAAAAGCTTGTAGAGGCTATTGAAAGCGGCAAGTATGATGTTATTATTATAAATTATGCTAACCCTGATATGGTTGGTCATACAGGTGTTATTCCTGCTGCTGTTAAGGCTATTGAAACTATTGATAGCTGTGTAGGCAAGGTTATGGATTCTCTTTTAAAGGTAGACGGACAGATGTTTATGTGTGCTGACCATGGCAACAGTGACCAGTTAATTGATTATTCAACTGGTAAGCCTTTTACAGCTCACACTACTAATCCTGTACCTTTTGTACTTGTAAATTGCCATAAGGCTAAGGGCTTAATGGAAGACGGTAAACTTTGTGATATTGCTCCAACTTTACTTGATATGATGGATATTCCAAAGCCTGATGAAATGACAGGTCATTCTTTATTAATTAAATAATGTCTGTTAAATTTGATAGTTAATTAATTTATTAATTAAAATATACTAAAGGAGATTTAAAATGAAAGGTTATTTAGAAATTACTGATGTTTTTGCAAGAGAAGTTCTTGATTCAAGAGCTAACCCTACTGTTGAAGTAGAAGTTATTGTTGATGACCAGTATGTTGGTAGAGCAGCAGTTCCTTCTGGTGCTTCTACAGGTCAGTTTGAAGCTGTTGAATTAAGAGATGGCGGCGACAGATATTGTGGTGCTGGTGTTACTAAGGCTGTTGCTAATGTAAATGATATTATTGCTGACGAAATCGTTGGTATGAATGCTCTTGACCAGGTTGCTATTGATAATGCTATGATAGCTCTTGATGGCACTCCTAACAAGGCTAAGCTTGGTGCTAATGCTATGCTTGGTGTATCTATGGCTGTTGCTAAGGCTGCTGCTGAAGCTTTAAATTTACCATTATACCAGTATCTTGGTGGTTTCAATGCTAAGACTATGCCTGTTCCTATGATGAACATTATGAACGGTGGTAAGCATGCTGATAACACTGTAGATTTACAGGAATTTATGATTATGCCTGTAGGTGCTAAGACTTTCAAGGAAGCTTTACAGATGTGCTGTGAAATTTATCACGCATTAAAGAAGGTTCTTAAGAGCAAGGGTTATTCAACAGGTGTAGGTGACGAAGGTGGTTTCGCTCCTGACTGTGCTACTGCTGATGAAGTTATTGATAACATTCTTGAGGCTACTGTTAAGGCTGGTTACAAGCCTGGCGAACAGATTAGAATTGCTATGGACCCTGCTTCTTCTGAATTATATAAGGAAGACGGTTTATATCACTTCCCTGGTGAAACTGAAGCTACTGGTGCTGCTGAAGAAATCACTAGAACTTCTGCTGAAATGGTTGAATACTATGCAGCTCTTTGCGAAAAGTACCCAATTATCTCTATTGAAGACGGTCTTGCTGAAGAAGACTGGGACGGTTGGAAGATGCTTACTGAAAGATTAGGCGATAAGGTTCAGCTTGTTGGTGATGACTTATTTGTTACTAACACTAAGAGATTAGCTAAGGGTATTGAACTTGGTGTTGCTAACTCTATTCTTATTAAGGTTAACCAGATTGGTACTCTTACTGAAACTTTCGATGCTATTAAGTTAGCTAACAGAAATAATATGACTGCTGTTGTATCTCACAGATCAGGTGAAACTGAGGATACTACTATTGCTGATATCGTTGTTGCTGTTAATGCAGGTCAGATTAAGACAGGTGCTCCAGCTAGAACTGATAGAGTAGCTAAGTACAACCAGTTATTAAGAATTGAAGAAGAAATCGGTGATGAGGCTCAGTATCTTGGTCTTGACGCTTGGTTTAACTTAAAGAATAAATAATTAAAATTATAAATTTTTAGCCGCTGTTATTTTACAGCGGCATTTTTTATGTATTATGAAATGAATTAGTAATGAAAATCTAAGCCCTAAAACGATAACCTGCTCCCCAAACCGTTTCAATATAATGAGGTTTTGTGGGGTCATCTTCTATTTTTTCCCTAAGTCTGTTAATGTGGACGGCTACAGTTGAAATATCTCCAATGGCATCATATCCCCATATTTTTTCATAAAGATTTTCTTTGCTAAATACTATATCTGCATTTGTTACAAGAAATAAAAGAAGTTCATATTCTTTGTTTTTAAGATTTATCTCTTTATCTTTTACAAAAACTCTATGGGATTTTTGGTTTATTTTTAATGAGCCTATTGTAATTTCAGCTTTCACATCATTAAAATTGCCTTTAAGCCTTTTATACATGGCAATATGTGCTTCAACTCTTGCAACAAGCTCATTAGGAGAAAAGGGTTTTACAATATAATCATCTGCACCAAGTCCAAGACCTCTTATTTTGTCAATATCCTCTTTCCTTGCTGTTACCATTAAAATTGGAATATCAAGTTTTTCTCTAAGATTTTTGCAAATTGTAAATCCATCTATGTTTGGTAACATTAAATCCAAAAGTATAAGATTAAATTCCCCTTTAAGTGCAACATTCATAGCCTTTAAACCGTCTTCTTCTATTTCAACATTAAAGCCTTTTATTTCAAGATAATCTCTTTCAATTTCTGCAATGGATTTATCATCTTCAATTATTAGGATTTTCTCCTGCATCTTTTATGTCCTCCTTTTTAGGAAGTGTAAAAACAATTCTTAATCCCTTTGGTTTAATATTTTCAGCATAAATATTTCCTCCAAAGTGTTCAATAATTTTTGAAGCAATGGCTAGTCCTAAACCACTGCCTTTACTTGGGTTGTTTCTTGAAGGGTCACTTCTGTAAAACACATCAAATAATTTATTAATAGCTTCTTCGCTAACTCCGGGACCATTATCTTCAATAATTGTTTTTACATACTTATCCTCATCATAACATTTAATATTTACAGTTACAGTATCATTATCTTTATATTTCAGACTATTTTCAAGAATATTGATTATTGTATTTCTAAATTGCACAGGGTCAACAAAAACTGTAAGTTTATCAGAAATATTTTCAAATACAACATTCATACCTTTTTTATTATATTCTTCTTTATTTTCATCTAAAATTTTATTTATTTCATAATCTATATTAATTTCTTCGGGATAAAAAGGATAATCTCCCAAATCAAGTTTTGAAAACATAAAAAGTTTATCCACCATATTGTCCATATCATTTGCTTTTTGTTTAATGGTTTCCATATATTTTTGCTGCATTTGTGGTGTTGTTGCAACATTGTCAAGCAAGCCCTCAATATATGCCTTTATTGATGTAAGAGGAGTCCTTATATCGTGAGAAATACCTGCAATAAGTTCTTTACGGCTTTGTTCCTGTTTTTGAGTGTTTTCTACAGAGTTTTTTAAGCGAATTGCCATTTCATTAAAGTTTTGACAGACAGTTAAAAACTCGTCATTTTCGTAATAGTCTATATAGTAGTCTAAATTTCCTTCTCTTATTTGATTTACTCCTTCTACAAGTATATCTATAGGTTTTTCAATTTTTTTAAATACAAATGCTGTAAGAAATCTGTTTGTAACAAATATAGAGCCTAAAGTTAATACCATAACTCCAAAACCTATTGAAATAATTATAAATTTATCTTTTTTATCACTGTAATTTTCAGTTAAATCATATTTAAGTCTATATTCTTTTTTTAAATATTCCTTTGTGTGTTTTGGAAGATTATTTTCTATGTATAGTTTTTCGCTGTCTTCATTAATTTCTTCTATAAATTGTCTATATATTATTGTTTTACAAGCTTTTGCTGCACCTAATGTGGCAGATATTCCTACAATGGCAGGAATTATAATCATAAGGATATTGGATATAAGAAGTCGTTTTTTTATTGTCATTTTAATCACCTTTCTTTTATTATAACATAACACAACATTTAGTCAATAAAGCTATTTTTCTTCTGACATTTTTTTCAGCACTTGAAGCCACATTATAACACCTCCGCCTATTATAAAGAACATAAGGCTGAATGTGTCATAACTTAATTGGGGTTTAGGTATGTTTAGAGTTGTAGGACCCATTATAATTGCATATATAGAGCCAAGCATAAGTCCTATAATTAAATATATGGTTAATGGTCTATATTTTTCCAATGCTGTTTTTATTAATTTAATTATGAAAATCATTCCTGTAATTAATCCTAATATAAATACTATAATTATCATAATATTATTAAAATTAAAATTTAATATATCTTTTACAGTATTTATAATAGGTATATATAAGCCAAATATTAAAAGCAGTGTAGAACCTGAAATTCCGGGTAAAATCATTGCAGAAACTGCTACCAAGCCTGATACAAAAACATATATATACATTAAAATATTTGGATTATCTAAACTAACTCCATTATTATATTTTACAGGATTAAAATAAGTTATTAAACAAACTACGGTTATTCCTAAAAGAGTAAAAATTACCATTTTAGTATTTTCTCTAAGGCAACTAATTTCTTCATAAATTATAAGAGGAATTGCAAATATTATAAAACCTATAAATAAAGAAGAAACTTTATAAATATTTGTTTCAAATAGATTTGAAAGTATAATAACTGCCATAATAAATCCTGCTAACCAACCTATACCAAGTTTAAATAAATAATGCAGAGCTTTAATTTTTTCCTCTTTGTTACCCAAAATTACATTGTTTAGTGATTTTATTAAATCATCATAAAAACCCATGAGAAAAGCCACAGTACCTCCAGAAACTCCCGGAACACTATCTGCCAGAGCCATAGAAAATCCGTTTATAAATGTCATTATTGTTTTCATTTTATTTCCTCCTTAATCTTTTAATAAAAATATAGGGTAAACAGTTTAAATACTATTAAAAAGGTATTTAAAGAAACTTAAAATAAATATAAACATTTTATAAACTAAATTCTTTAATAAATTATTACACTAAATCCAGAATTCTTTACATTTTACTTAGTTTGTGGTACTATAATAATAAAAAAAGAGGTGGAAGTATGAAAAAAATTTTAGCATTTTTATTATTAGCTGCAATTACAATTACAGGCTGTTCTAAAAGGGCAGAAGTTAGCAGTGACAAACCACAAATTTATTGTAGTTTTTATGGTATATATGATTTTGCAAGTAAAATAGCCGGTGATAAGGCTGATGTTCACAATATGGTCCCAACAGGCACAGAGCCTCACGATTGGGAGCCTAGTACAAAGGATATGGCTTCTCTTACAAAGGCTGATATTGTATTTTACAATGGTCTTGGTATGGAAGGCTGGATTGATAAGGTAAAGGCGAGTGTTGGAAATAATGTGAAGTTTGTGGAGCTTTCACAGGGAATTGAAAGTGATGAAAATAGTGACCCACATATTTGGCTTAATCCGCAAAATGCTTTAAAAATTGCAGAAAATATTAAAGATACTCTTTGTGAGTCCGATTTAGTTTATAAAGATTATTATGAGTCAAATTTTTATGAACTTGAAATTAAATTAAATGAACTGGATAATCAGTTTAAAACTGAACTTCAAAATAAAAAAGATAATAAAATTGTTGTGGCACATGAGGCTTACAGCTATTTGTGTGATGCCTATGGTTTGGAGCAGACTGCTATTGAGGGAGTTTCGGCAGAGGGTGAGCCATCACCAAGTAAAATGCAGGAAATTATAAAATATATTAAGGATAATAATATAAAATATATATTCTTTGAAGAACTTGTGTCACCTAAGGTTGCAAAATCCCTTGCTGATGAAACAGGCTGTGAACTTTTGGTTTTAAATCCTTTTGAGGGTCTTACAGATGAGGAAATTGCTGATGGCAAAGATTATATTAGTATTATGAGAGAAAACCTTGACAATTTAAAAATTGCATTGGGAGTGGAATAAATGAATGTACTTGAAATTAAGGATTTATCCTTTAGTTATCCTGATAAAAGCATACTTCACAGATTAAGTTTTAATCTTGAAAAGGGAGATTTTTTATGTGTTGTAGGTACAAACGGCACAGGTAAATCTACTTTATTAAAGCTTATTTTAAACAGATTAAAGCCTACTGAGGGCAGTATAAAGATTTTGGGTAAACAAAATGACAGATTTTCTGATTTTGGCTCTATAGCCTATGTTTCTCAAAAAGCTACGGCTTTTAATAAGGATTTTCCTGCTACAGTTGAAGAAATTGTAAAATTGGGACTTTATCCTAAAAAGAAAAGATTTAGTCTTTATAATAAGGCTGATAAAGATATGGTTTACAAGGCTTTAGACAGAGTTGGTATGCTTGAATATAAAAATAAGCAAATAGGACTTTTATCGGGAGGCCAGCAGCAAAGGGTGTTTATTGCTAAGGCTTTGGTGGCTGACCCTGAAATTATATTTTTAGATGAGCCTACAGTTGGTATTGATGTTAAGGCAGTAGACAGTATTTGCTGTCTTTTAGGCGACCTTAATAAATCTGGAATTACAATAGTTATGGTAACTCACGATATTTCATCAATTCTTTTCCATTCCAATAAAGTGCTTATGCTTAATGAGGACGGACATGGCCATATTATGCCAAGTAGTGAGTTTAATTCTCACACTATTTTATCTCAGGTTAGCCATAGTCATTAGGAGGTTTATAAATGTTTGAAATTTTTACATTGGAATTTATGCAGAGAGCTGTAATTGTGGCTTTGTTTATATCTGTTATTACACCTCTTATTGGAAATGTTATTGTGCTTAAAAGACTTTCAGCTATGGGTGATGCCTTATCTCACGCAGGTCTTGCAGGTGTAGCCATAGGTTTGTGCTTTAGTATGAGTCCTATTTTATGTGCCGTTATTTTTTCAGCTTTTTCAGCTATTGTTATTGAATATATAAGACGAGGATTTTCTAATTATTCTGAAATTGCAACTTCTATAGTTTTAAGCTTTGGTGTTGGTGTGGCTGCCGTATTTTCAGGCTTTATTAAAAATTCTGCAAGTTTTGGCTCTTTTCTTTTTGGCTCTATAGTTGCCATATCTGAATTTGAGCTTTATATGGTTATAGGTTTAAGTATTGTTGTATTAATTGTAATGCTTCTTTTATATAAGGAACTTTTTTATATTACCTTTGATGAGGAAGGAGCAGAATTATCGGGAGTTAAGGTTAAGGGTGTAAATTTGGTTTTTACTTTGTTAACTGCCGTAGTTGTATCTATTGCAGCTAGAACTGTTGGTTCTCTTGTAATATCTTCACTTATGATTATACCTGTAGCCTGTGCCATGTTAGTATCTAAAAGCTATTTTCAAAATGTGGTGTATTCAGTTATATTTGCTGTGTTATTTACCATTTCAGGCCTTTTAATAACAGCTTTCTATGATTTAAAGCCCGGTGGTACAATAGTTTTAATAGGTATAGCAGTTCTTGTTGTACTTTTAATATTTAGAAGAAGGAGGTAGTATATGAGTCCCTTTGAAAAAACCGAAAAATTCCTTGACCTTTACAGACAGCTTGAAAGAACAGGCAGAAAAAGATTTAATGATGCACCTGAAAATGCCCCTGTTATAACAAGACTTGCAAACTTGCCTTTGTTAAAAGATATTAAAGATGATATTGAATATTGTAGGGTTGTAAGAAATTTTCTTGTTCATACTCCAAAGGTTAAGGATATGTATCCTGTTATTCCGTCAGATGATATGATTAAAACTATGGAAAAATGTGTAAACAGACTAAATCATCCAATAAAAGCTATGGATTATTCAATAAAGCTTAAAAATATGTTTACTGCCGACCTTAGCACAAAAATTACCTATGTTACAGATTATATGAATAGCAACGGTTTTACTCATGTGCCTGTTTTAGACAGTAACAATAGGCTTATTGGAGTATTTAGCGATAATGCAATCTATACATATATTTGTGAAAATGGCTCTTTAAGCATTACATCAAATTCGGTAATGCGAGACCTTAAAGATTATCTTCCTATTTCAAACCACTGTCATGAATATTTTGCTTTTATGAAAAGCGATGTTTATTTGTATGAGATTATGGACTTATTTACAATAGATGTAAGAAGCATGAAAAAACTGGCAGGTATATTCTTTACGGCAGGAGGTAGAGCCGACGAACCTATTATTGGTATGATTACACCTTATAGTTTGCTTAGAGATTATACTTTGTTGTCTGAATAAAAAAATAATGCAAAAAACACAAAAAACACTAAAATTTTACAAAACTTTTTGTTGACATTGTGCAAAAACTATGGTATTCTAAGCCTAGTGGCAAATGTGCTGCTGATTTTTTTTATATTTCAGGAGGAAATTTTTAATGAAACAAGGAACTGTAAAATGGTTTAATGCTGAAAAAGGCTTTGGCTTTATTTCTGTTGAGGGTGAGAATGATGTGTTTGTTCATTATTCAGCTATTCAGTCAGAGGGTTATAAGTCTTTAGAAGAAGGACAGAAAGTTGAGTTCGACATTGTTGACGGCGCTAAGGGTCCTCAGGCAGCAAATGTAGTTCGCTTATAATTTCTAGTATTTAACATTAATATATATTTTATAGATTATTTTTATAGATTTTGTATTTTTTTAAAAGAAATTATGGTAATTTGAAAAAGAGCTGTTTTTATGGCTCTTTTTCTTTTGCGTTTGTAAAGAAAAGGGGATTTTGAGGGAAAATGACGAAAAACATTTGGGGATTTTGAGGGAAAAGGGATAAAAACATTTGGGGATTTTGAAAAATTAAAGATTTTAAATTTAATAGGGATTAGGAATATTTTGCCTAATCCCTTTCTTTTTTGAAAAATAATTTTATTAATATAAATCCGCCAAATATTCCAAATATAAAATAAACCTTTGAAACTATAGTGCTGAAACCTAAAAATGAAAGTAAAAAAGCAATAAGTGTAATTATAAAAGGTGAAAAACCACTTTGCCTTACTGCCGACAGACCATTTGTTACTGCTGTTGTAAAAATTGCTGAAACAAGCATAAAAATATATAAATAAAATATAACACTACCCTTAGGCAAAAGGCATAATAGAGGAAGTGGCTCATTTTTTATTGTATCAAAATTTAAAATAATTGGCAAAACTAGCACAATGGCTAAAACAAATATGGAAATACCACTTATTAAAGCTATGGAAATTGAATTTGATTTACTATCCTCGTATGTTAAAAGACTAACTGCCGTAATTATGTTATAAGCTGAATACAAAATAGCACTTATTATTATTTTTGGAGAAAAAGAGTATTTTGTAAATACCATATTACTTTTTGTTAATATATAAATACCTGTAATAATACAAATTAAAATTATAACAGGAAACAAAATAAGGCTTATTTCTCCTATAGATTTTCCAAAGTCACTAATTGCAATAAGTCCAATTATAGCCATTATACCACAGCCATAAATAAAGGGCATATTAAAAACTGTTTTAAAAATTTCTCCTGTGGCTGATAACATAGCAGAATAAAGTACAATTAAAAAAACTATGGATATTATATTTACAATTTTACTGTTTGTAAATTTATTAATTTTTACAGCCTTAAAAGCAACCATTGAAAAAATAATTGAGGATATTAAAACTCCCAATATTCCCCATAATCCAAATTTTCCGAAATATTCAAGAAGTTCCTTTCCTGTAGCAAACCCTGCTCCAAGAATAGCACATACATATAAAGCTGATATTTTTAAACTTTTCATATTATAACCTTGCAATCTTAAATCTTGAATTCAGTACCAACCAGTTTTGAGGAAAATACCTGTCTAAACTCCAATAGCCAACACCTGCAAGATTGTAATTTTCAACAATATTCATTTTAGCATCAATACTTTTTGCATTTTCAAACCATACAATATGATTTTGATTATTTTTTGTGTAGTAAAAGAAAGGTGCTTGTGAATATTCGTCAAATTCAATTTTAGCATTGTTTTCCTCTGCAATTTCTATTGCTCTTTGAGGTGATATTGATGTTGCCTTTGTGCCTTCAACATAAGGTATATTCCAGTCATAGCCATAAAGAGGTACTCCCATTAATATTTTAGACGGAGAAATCTGAGTTATACTATATTTTATAACATTTTCAACATTTTTTATTGGAGCAACAGCAAGGGGAGGACCATAAGTATATGCACATTGCTGATACAAGTAAAAAAGCCAACATTATTGCTGGCTTTTTAAAATTCTAGGATATATTGTAATTTTAAATGGTGCAGGCTTGTTTCTTGTACCTTTTTCTGTTTTTATATATGTTACTTTTTCTAATAACTTATGTAAAATCTCATTTTTTGATTTTGCATCTGTAAGCTGATGATAGATAGAAAATAATTTTTCCGTATCGGGAATGTAGTTATTTACTATAGCATCTTCACTTAGCTTATTATCATATTCATACTGGGTATCTTTGAGAGCTTTTGATGTTTTGTCAATATCTTTTTGTATAGCAGTATTTCTTTGTTTAAAAATATCTATTGTATATACACCTTGTTCAAGAAGCTCATAGGTGTTTGTAAGTTGCCTGTTTAAAAGCTCCAGTTTATCATTGTAGTTTTTAATGATATTAATATAATTACTATGGTCTTGTTTTGAATATTTATCTTTAAAATTTAATTTATAATCTTCAAACCATTCCTCGGCTGCTTCAATAACAGCTTTTTCAACTATTTCAACCTTAGATGAAATATTATTACATTTGCTGTTAGAGCATTTTATAAAATCTCCGGTGCGGGAAAGTACCCTAGTCATAGCAGCACCACATTTTTCACAAACCATTAGTTTTGCAAGGGGATTTTTTAAGTCTTTATTACTACAGACAGGTGGTATATATTTATCTTTTAAAATTGTTTGTGCCTCGTTGAATATTTCTTCAGTTATTATAGGTTTGTGAAGTCCGTCAATTAGCATATATTCGCCATATTTTTGCTTTGGCCTATGTTTTACAATTTTGCCGTCTTCTATTACTTTATTAACCTTTCTCCATTGCCATCTTATTTTACCTGTGTATGTAGGATTAGTTAATATATCTTTTATAGATGCTCTGGTCCAAGTATCAGATTTTACGGGTTTTATGCCTAATCCATCAAGTTTTTTACCAATAAGGGTCATACCTATTTGGTTGTTTGTGTAAAGGTCATATATTAGTTTAACCGTTTCAGCATCTTTGTTAGGCTCTAAGGTGTAGCCTTTTGCCCCTTTTATTTTTACCTTGTCATATCCAAATGGAGCAGTACCGGCTATGAATTTACCTTCTTTTACAGATGCAATTCTGCCTCTTTGTATTCTTCTGTTAATAGTCTTGTATTCTCTCCTTGACATAAATAAACCAAACTCAAAGTATTCTTCATCAAACTCATTTGATGGGTCATAGGTTTTTGAAGGGGTAATAATTAATGTGTTGGAAAATTGAAAAGCCTCAGCAACAATTCCTTGGTCCTTGGTGTTGCCTCTTGCAAGTCTTTCTATCTCCATTACAAGTACACCTTTGTAAACACCAGCTTCAACAGCTTTTAATAACTTTTGCATTTCAGGTCTTGCTTCTATTGTTTCGCCTGATACAACTTCTCTGTATATATCAGATATTGCAAGGTTTTTCTTTTTTGCAAGGTCCATAAGAGCTTTTTCGTGCCTTGCTAAAGTTTCAGCTTCACCTAACTGCTCTATCTCTCTGTCTTT
>JBJFFW010000172.1:0-3826 GCA_051892075.1 Lachnospirales bacterium | reverse complement strand
ATGGCAAATGATACTGAATATGGTCTTGCAGGTGCAGTATTTAGCTTAAATTGTGCAAGAGCTATAAGAGTTATGAAAGAAATTAGAGCCGGTATTACTTGGATAAACTGCTGTGAGCCAACATTTAATCAAGCTCCTTGGGGAGGTTATAAAATGAGTGGTATTGGCAGAGAGCTTAGTACCCATGGTATTGAAGAATATCAAGAGGTAAAACAGGTAAATATTGCTCTTGAAACAGGTCCTATAGGCTGGTACGAAAATTAATTAATATTTTGCCAACACAGGTGTTAGCTTTGTGTTGGCAATTTTTTTATAGGAGGAATTATGAGAAAGGTAAAAGTTTGTGCTACACAAATGAAATGTAGCTGGAATATAGAAGAAAATATTAAAAATGGTGAAAAATTAATAAGACAGGCAGCAAAAGAGGGTGCAAATATTATTTTACTTCAAGAATTATTTGAAACACCATATTTTTGCCAAAAACACAAATACGAATACTTATCCCTTGCAACAAGACCTTGTGATAATCCTGCAATTAAAAGATATAGGGAGCTTTCAAAGGAGCTTGGAGTTGTAATTCCCGTAAGTTTTTTTGAAAGATGCGGAAATAATTCTTTTAATTCTGTGGCTGTTATAGACAGTGATGGTGAGGTTCTTGGAATTTATAGAAAAACTCATATTCCGGACGGACTTCCTTATGGTGAAAAATTCTATTTTACTCCCGGAGATACAGGCTTTAAGGTGTGGAATACTAAATTTGGTAAAATTGGAATAGGTATTTGTTGGGACCAGTGGTTTCCTGAAGCTGCAAGAGCTATGGCTTTAATGGGAGCAGAGCTTTTGTTTTATCCAACAGCTATTGGCTCTGACCCTGTTATAACCTATGATTGTAAAAATCATTGGCAAAATGCTATGATAGGTCATTCAGCAGCTAATATTATGCCTGTAATTGCCTCTAATAGAATTGGCATTGAAAAAATTGATGAAAGTGAAATAAAATTTTTTGGTTCTTCTTTTATAACAAATGAATTTGGTGAAATTGTAATAGAGGCTGACAGAGAAAGTGAAACCTATATTTTAGCCGAATTTGACCTTGATAAAATTAAGGAAAATAGAATTAACTGGTCAGTATTTAGGGATAGACGCCCTGAAATGTATAATATAATTACAACTTACGGAAAGGAAATATAATTATGGCAAAAAGAATTTTAAATTCCAATCCAAAGAGAGATGGTTACAGAATGCCTGCTGAATTTGAGCCACAGCAAAAAATATTTATGATATGGCCTGAAAGATGCGATAACTGGAGAAATGGTGCAAAGCCTGCTCAAAAGGCATTTAGTGATGTTGCAAAGGCTATATCCTCCTTTGAGCCTGTTACAATGCTAGTATCAAACAAACAGTTTCAAAATGCAAGAGAGAGTTTGCCAAGTGAAATAAGGGTAATTGAGGTAAGCTCTAATGATGCTTGGTGCAGAGATGTAGGACCTACATTTTTAAAGAGTGATAAAGGTGATATAAGAGCTGTTGACTGGAAATTTAATGCTTGGGGAGGACTTTTTGACGGACTTTATTTTCCTTGGGATAAAGATGATATGGTAGCAAGAAAAATATGCGAAATTGAAAATGTTGACTCCTACAGAACAGAGGACTTTGTTCTTGAAGGTGGCTCAATTCATACTGACGGAGAGGGAACAGTTTTAACAACTAAAATGTGTCTTTTAAGTAAGGGGAGAAATCCTAATCTTTCTATTAATGAAATTGAGGAATATTTATGTAACTACTTAAATTGTGAAAAGGTTTTGTGGCTTGATGAGGGTATTGACCCTGATGAAACAAATGGACATATTGATGATGTGGCTTGTTTTGTGGGAGTAGGTGAAGTTGCCTGTATTTATACTGATGATACTAAAAATCCTTTTTATGAAGTGGCTCAAAAAACATACAATACTTTAATTAATATGACTGATGCAAAGGGTAGAAAATTAAAGGTACACAAAGTGTGCTGTCCTAAAAATATGGTTAGAATAGGAAAAGATTTTGAAATTGACAAATGCGAAACCTCTATTCCAAGAAATGAGGGGGATTTATGTATAGCAAGCTATATTAATTTTTTAATTGTAAATGGTGGTGTAATTGTGCCACAATATGATGATGAAAATGACAGTCTTGCCCTAGAACAGATTAGTAAAATTTTTCCCCACAGAAAGGTTGTTGGTGTAAGAACAAGAGAAATAGTTTATGGTGGAGGAAATATCCATTGTATTACACAGCAAATGCCAAGATAAATGTTGTATTGGGGATTTTACCCCCAAACCCCCACCAGCTTTTAAAAAAGCTGGGCAAAACCTTTTATCGGATTGACTAAAGTCAATCCTTGGGTGTTTACTATAGGATATTATTTATTATAGGAATATATTGGTTTACTATCATTTACGGGGTGATTATTAATCATCCCGTAGAAACTATAAATATTATTAATAAAAATAACTTATAATAATCCAATAAGTATTATTATTAAAAATAACTTGTAATAAACCAACAAGGATTAACCAAAGGTTAATCCGCTTTTAGAGTTTTTGCCTAGCTTTTTTCAAAAAGCTAGTAGGGGTTTGGGGGCAACGCCACCAAAAAAAATCACTGAAAATTTTTCCAATAATCCTCTGTTTTATTTTCCTCAATAGCCTTTAAATACTCATCGGCTATATCAAAAACTTCACTTTCATCACTTAAAGAATATAAAACTTTGTCGCCTTTTTTAGTTATGTTTTTCTTCTTTTTGTCAGAATTAAGCCATTTTCTAAAGCCAACTTCCCAAATTTCTGCTCCCTTTTCACCAATTTCTTCATAACAACTCATTTCATCTTTAACTTCAAAAATAAGTTCTTCAACATCAATTTTAATCATTTGTTCCTCCTAAAATTTTAAGTCCAAAATAATCATAACATAAACTTGTGCAAACTCTGCCCCTTGGTGTTCTTTTAATAAAGCCTTGCTGAATAAGATATGGCTCATAAACATCTTCAATAGTTTCAGCTTCTTCACCAATAGAAACAGCAAGAGTATCAACTCCTACAGGACCACCGTCAAATTTTTCAATCATACATTTTAAAAGAAGTTTATCTGTATTATCAAGACCATTTCTGTCTACTTCTAAAATATCAAGGCTTTCCTTTGCAACTTCTTCTGTAATTTCTCCCTCATACTTTACCTGTGCAAAGTCCCTTACTCTTTTTAAAAGCCTGTTTGCTATTCTTGGTGTACCTCTTGAACGACGGGCAAGCTCTAATGCACCTTCATCATCAATCTTTATTTTTAAAACATTTGCTGAGCGTTTAATTATTTTAGTAAGTTCCTCCGGAGAATAAAGCTCTAATCTGCTTATTACTCCAAATCTGTCCCTTAATGGTGCAGTAAGAAGTCCAATTCTTGTGGTAGCACCAATTAGAGTAAATTTTGGCAAGTCAATTCTTATACTTTTGGCATCACTGCCTTTTCCTATAACAATATCAAGTACAAAGTCCTCCATAGCAGGGTAGAGAACTTCCTCAATAAGCCTGTTTACTCTGTGAATTTCATCAATAAATAAAATATCTCCTTCATTTAAGCCATTTAATATGGCTGCCATATCTCCCGGTCTTTCTATTGCAGGACCTGATGTAGTTCTTATATTTGCACCCATTTCATTTGCTATAATGTTTGAAAGGGTGGTTTTACCAAGTCCCGGAGGTCCGTATAACAAAATATGGTCTAAACATTCTCCTCTTTGTTTTGCAGCCTCCATATAAATTTTCATATTTTCCTTAACCTTATTCTGACCAATATA
>JBJFFW010000171.1:0-17328 GCA_051892075.1 Lachnospirales bacterium | reverse complement strand
GGTATTGTTTATATTCTTTTATTGGCCTATGGCTGGTATTAGATTTGCCTTTTCAACATACAAATTAAAACAGATTGCTACTCAGGCGGGTCCTGATTACAGTATTGGTATAAGTAACTTTGTTAAGTTATTTAATTCGCCACCGTTTCTTAATTCTTTAGCTAATACTTTGATTTTAAGTATTGTTAAGCTTATTCTTAGTACAGTTGTTACTGTTACTGTGGCTCTTTTACTTAATGAAATTGCTAATATGTGGTTTAAGAAGTTTGTTCAGACTGTTCTTTATCTTCCACATTTCCTTTCTTGGGTTGTAGCAGCCTCTATATTTATGCTCATACTTTCAAGAGGTACTGATGCCTCTGGTGCAAGTTCAGCTAATATGGGTTTTGTAAATGCTATTATCTATAATATTTGTCACCTTTTTGGTGCTGAATACAATGCTGTGGACTTTGTTTCAGAAAGCAGTACTTGGCGTGGCGTTTGGTATGTTATGAACCTGTGGAAAGAAACAGGTTGGGGTACTATTATTTATCTTGCGGCTTTATCAAGTATTAGTCCTGATTTATATGAAGCTGCTGAAATTGATGGTGCAGGTAGAATTAAACAGACTTGGTATATTACTATTCCTTCTCTTATGAATACAATCTTAGTTGTATTTATTCTTAATCTTGCTAAGGTTATGAATATCTTTGAGTCTGTATTCGTTCTTTATAACTCACTTGTTTATGATGTATCTGATGTAGTTCAGACTTATACATATCGTGTTGGTATCGTTGGTAATAACTATGGCTATTCTACAGCTATTGGTTTGTTTAAATCTGTTATTTCTCTTATTCTTGTAACAGCAGCCGATTATATTGCTAAAAAGGTAAGAGGATACGGTATTGTCTAGGAAAGGGGATAATTATTTATGACTAAAAAATTTAGTTTGTTTAGTAAACAATATGCAGCCCGTTCCTGGTTTGTATTGTTTAACACTTTGTTTTTTATATTATTAATGCTTGTTATGATTGTACCTATTTGGAAGATTTTCTGTGATTCCATGGTTAACTCTACTGTTTATGGTATCAATCTTTTGCCAAAGGGTCTTGACTCTGATGCCTATAAGACTATTTATGCCAGCTTAACAGCAGGTGGTATGGAAGATGTGGCAGCCGATGCTCAGGCTACTTTAGAGGCTACAAGATGGTTTAATCCTGTTGCTTATAAAATGATTATCACTCAGAAAACATTATATTTTCCATTTTTGATTTCAATTTATACAACAATTATGACTACATTCTTAGGTCTTTTAATCTCAACTCTTGGTGCTTATGTTCTTATTCAGAGAGATATGCCTGGTGTTAAGCTTTTAGGCTATGCAATGTTGTTTACTATGATGTTTAATGGTGGTCTTATTCCTACATTCCTTGTTATGAAAAATATTGGCTTACTTAATTCTTTGTGGGCAGTTATTCTTCCTATGTCAATGAATGTATATAACCTTGTACTTATGAGAAGTTTCTTTGAAGGTATTCCTGCAAGTTTATTTGAGGCAGCAGAAATTGACGGATGTACACCAATGGGTATCTTTATTAAGATTGTGCTTCCTTTATCTAAGGCAGCTCTTGCATCTATTGGCTTATTCTTTGCCGTAGCTGCATGGTCTGAATACTTCCATTATGTAATTTATATTTCTGATACAAGCAAATATAACTTCCAGTACAAATTAAGAGACCTTTTCGCTGATAAGCAGGAAAGTTTCGATGGTATAGATATTAATGTTAACACTCTTAAGAGTGCAGCAGTAATTGTATCTATTGTACCATTTATGTTTATTTATCCATTCTGCCAGAAATATTTTATGACTGGTGTAACAATGGGTGCAGTTAAAGAATAATTATAGTTTTATAAGTGCTTTTGTATTAATTTGCAAAGGCACTTATTTAATTGTGCTATGTTCACTAAAATTTAACTTGAACAGAATATATGTTTATGATAAAATATGTATATAGATTTTTAAATGGAGGTAAATTTTATGGCAATTATTAATATTTTAGATTGTGGTGCTGTTGGTGATGGTAAGACACTTTGCACAAAAGCTATTGCAGATGCTATTGATAAGTGTGTGGCTAATGGCGGTGGTGTAGTTTATGTTCCTGCAGGTACTTATCTTACAGGTCCTATATATTTAAAGAGCAATATTGAATTAAATGTTGAAGCAGGTGCTACTTTATTATTCTCTAATGATATGAATGATTATCCTGTTGTTAATTCTCGTTGGGAAGGCGTTAAGAGAGATTGTTTTGCTTCTCTTATTAATGCTTATAATGAAGAAAATATTTCTATTACAGGTAGAGGTACTCTTGATGGACAAGGCAGATTTTGGTGGGACTTATTTAAGGACAAGGCTGCTTATTATGAAAAATATACATATCCTAGACCTAAGATGATTGCTCCTTATGAATGTAAAAATGTGCTTATTAAGGGTGTAACTCTTATTAATTCTCCTAGCTGGACTATTAATACTATTTTATGCGACAATATTACTATTGATAATGTTACTATTAAAAATCCTTATGATTCTCCTAATACTGATGGTATTGACCCTGAATCTTGTACTAATATTCATATTTCAAACTGTCATATCGATGTAGGTGATGACTGTATCGCTATTAAGGCCGGTACTGAAGATACTGAAGAAAGAATTCCTTGTAAGAATATTACAATTACTAATTGTACTATGGTACATGGTCATGGTGGTGTAGTAATTGGTTCTGAAATGAGTGGCAGTGTTGTAAATGTTGCTATTTCTAACTGTGTATTTGAAAATACTGATAGAGGTATCAGACTTAAATCAAGAAGATTTAGAAGTGGCGTAGTAGAGGATATTAGAGTTGATAATGTAATTATGGATAATGTTCTTTGTCCATTTATTGCTAACCTTTACTATATGTGGGGACCTAGAGGTATGGACCCTGAAACTTGTGATAAAAATCCTGCTCCTGTTACTGAGGATACTCCTGCATTTAGAAGACTTCATTTTGCTAATATGACTTGTAAGAATGTTAATGCTGCTGCAGGCTATTTCTATGGACTTGCTGAAATGTATGTTGAGGATTGTACATTTGAAAATATTTATATTGAAATGGCTGATGATGCTACACCTGGTATCCCTGCTATGTTAGTTGGTGCTGAAGAAGTTACTCAGGAAGGTTTCTTTATGTGTAACACAAGAGGTATTAAGTTCAATAATGTTACTTTAGTAGGTGTAGACGGACCTGCCTTTGAAATTCAAAACAGTGAAGATATGGTTTTAACTAACTGTATAAATAAGAACAACAGGTCAGGTGGCGAATTGGTAAAGCAGACTAATACTAAGAATATTACAATTCAGTAAGATTATGATTTCTGAAGAAAATTTAGTTGTTTTAACAGATAGTAAAGGTAACGAAGTTGAACTTGAATTCTTGGATATTATTGATTATGGTGGTTATCAGTATGCTGTTTTAGCTATGGAAAATTCTGATGAAGTAATTATTATGCAGTATATTGAAGATGAAGAAAATAATAGGGCATCTTATGAAGATGTTTTAAATGATGATGTAATTAATAATGTCTTTGAAATATTTTTAAATAATAATTGATTTTTTTGAGCTGCTTTTGTTTTAAAGCAGCTCTTTTTTTAAAAATGTCTTGTAATTGTTATTAAAAAGTGTTATATTATAGATGAGTTTATGGGTGGTATTCTTATGAAACTGCACCGAAGACAGAAATTTCTGCTGTGGTATTATTTGAGGTGATAATATTAAAATAGGATTTATAGGTGCCGGAAAGGTTGGTTTATCTTTGGCTTATTATTTTAAATATAATAAGTTAGATGTAACAGGCTTTTATGTTGGCAGCCATAGTGATAATACAAATGCAGATTTTAAAATTTTTAAAGAACTTGATTTATTAGTTTACAATAGTGATATTATTTTTATAACTGTAACCGATAATAACATTAAAAATGTTTGGAGCAGATTATTAGATTATAATATTAAAAATAAAATTATATGCCATTGTAGTGGTTCTCTGTCATCTGAAATTTTCATAAATGCAGATAAGTATGGTTCATTTGTCTGCTCTGTTCACCCAATTCTTCCTTTTGAAACATTTAATGTTTCTGTGTCAAATATTTCCAAAGCATTTTTTACAATAGAAGGCTCAGATAAAGCCTTAGAAAAAATATCAGAAATTTTAAATAAGTGTGGGAATTCTTATTCTGTAATAGATAGTAAAAATAAGACTAAATATCATATTGCAGCTTGTTTTGCCTCTAATTTTGTTATTGCTTTAATTAAAAAAGCAACAGATTTTTTAGAGGAGTGTGGATTTGAAAAAGAAAACGCTTTATCTGCCTTAATTCCCCTTATTATTTCAAATGTAAAAAATATTGAAAATAAAGGCGTATATAATTCTTTAACAGGTCCTGTTGAAAGAAATGACACAGATACTATTAAAAATCATATAAATGTTTTAGTTGAAAAGGATAAGAAACTTTATTTAATGTTAACTGAAATTTTAGTTGATATAGCTAAAGAAAAGAATAAAGATAGGGATTATTCTGCAATGGAGGGATATTATGAAAAATACAACAGCAACTTTTAAAGCTGCTAAATCTGAGGGAAAAAAACTTTCAATGCTTACAGCTTATGATTATTCTACTGCAAAACTCGTAGATGAGGCAGGAGTAAACAGTATTCTTGTTGGTGATTCATTGGGAATGGTAATGTTAGGATATGACAATACATTAGCTGTAACAATGGAGGATATGATTCATCATGGCAGAGCAGTTGCAAAGGGAGCAAAAGATGCTCTTGTAATTGTAGATATGCCTTTTATGTCATATCAGGTATCAGAATATGATGCTGTAGTAAATGCCGGAAGAATTATGAAAGAAACAGGCTGTGATGCAGTAAAACTTGAGGGTGGAGTAGAGTTTGCAGGTGTTATTAAGGCTATTACAAGAGCCTCAATTCCTGTTTGTGCCCATATAGGACTTACTCCCCAGTCAGTAAATTCATTTGGTGGATTTAAGGTACAAGGCAAAACCGAGGAGGCAGCAAAAAAGCTTTTGGAAGATGCTAAGGCTGTTGAAGAAGCAGGAGCTTTTGCTGTTGTTGTAGAATGTGTGCCTGAAAAACTTACAAAAATAATTACCGAAAGCCTTTCTATACCTGTAATTGGTATTGGTGCAGGAGTAGAGTGTGATGGTCAGGTCTTAGTTTATCAGGATATGCTTGCAATGTATTCAGATTTTAAGCCAAAATTTGTAAAACAGTATGGACAAGTTGGAGAAATTATGAGAGAATGTTTTAGAGAGTATCATAATGAAGTTGTAAATGGGCAATTTCCAACTAAGGAGCATACTTTTAAGATTGATGATTCAGTAATTGAAAAGCTTTATTAGGAGAAATATTATGAAAGTTGTAAAAACAATAGAAGAAGTAAGAAAAATAGTTAAACAATGGAAAAAAGAGGGTTTAAGTGTTGGTTTAGTGCCTACAATGGGTTATCTTCACGAGGGGCATAAAAGCCTTATTGTAAAAGCTGTCAGTGAAAATGACAGAGTTGTGGTAAGTGATTTTGTAAATCCTACACAGTTTGGACCAAATGAGGATTTTGAAACTTATCCAAGAGATATTGTTGCTGACAGTAAGTTATGTGAAGATGCAGGAGCAAATATTATTTTTAATCCTGAAGCAGATGAAATGTATGATAATGCTCTTACAAAAGTTACTATGACAGATATTACAGAAGTTTTATGCGGAAAAACAAGACCAATTCATTTTAATGGTGTATGCACAGTTGTAAGTAAGTTATTTAATATTGTTACACCTGATAGAGCATATTTTGGTCAAAAAGATGCACAGCAGCTTTGTGTAATTAAGAAAATGGTTAAGGATTTGAATTTTGATATTGAAATTGTAAGCTGTCCTATAATAAGGGAAGATGACGGACTTGCAAAAAGTTCAAGAAATACCTATCTTAATGAAGATGAAAGAAAGGCAGCTCTTTGTTTGTCAAAATCTCTTAAACTTGCTAAAGAGATGATTGAAAATGGTGAAACCGATACAGCTAAAATTATAAAGAGTGCTGTTGATTTTATAAATAAAGAGCCTTTGGCTAAAATTGATTATGTTGAAATTGTAGATTTTAATAGTTTAAAATCTATTAAAGAAGTTAAAAAGCCAATGCTTATGGCAATGGCAGTTTATATTGGAAAAACAAGGTTAATAGATAATTTTATTATGGAGTAGATTATTATGACTATTACAATGTTAAAAAGTAAAATTCACAGAGCAAAAGTTGTACAGGCTGAGCTTGATTATGTGGGAAGTATTACTATTGACCCACTTCTTTTAGAGGCAAGTGGTATATTAGAATATGAAAAGGTACAAATTGCCGATGTTAATAATGGTGAAAGATTTGAAACTTATGTTATAGCCGGTGAGCCTGGTTCAGGTATGATTTGCTTAAATGGAGCTGCTGCAAGATGTGTGCAAAAAGGTGATTATATTATAATTATGGCATATTGTCAGCTTGAAATTAATGAGGCTAAAAACTTTAAACCAAAGGTTGTATTTGTAAATGAGGATAACAGCATAAGAAAAATAGCATCTTATGAAAAACATGGACAGTTAATAGGGGATTAAAATAGACATTTTATTTCTTATATCCACATTATTTTATCTATTATTGATAATATTATAATATTGGTTTAAAATTATATTGTATATGGCAAATTTATTTTAAGCTTATATATTATAGCGTAAATATAATTTTGTAATTCAGTATCTTTAAAATAATGAGATATAATATACTTTCTTTTTAAAAATATTAGAAAAAGAAAAGGAGATATAATAATGGCTGATATTTTATATGTGGTAATTCCTTGCTACAAAGAGGAGGAAGTTCTTCCGGAAACTTCTAAAAGAATGAAGGAAAAAATGAATAGCCTTATTTCACAAGGAAAAATAAGTGATAAAAGTCGAGTAATGTTTGTAAATGACGGTTCAACAGACAAAACTTGGGAAATTATTTCAAATTTGCATAAAAGCGATAATCTCTTTAGTGGTGTAAATTTATCAAGAAACAGAGGACATCAAAATGCACTTTTAGCAGGCCTTATGACAGCTAAAGATTATGCAGATATGGTTATATCTATGGATGCTGACCTACAAGATGATATTAATGCTATTGACGGTATGGTTTCTAAGTATTATGAGGGCTGTGATGTTGTCTATGGTGTTAGAAGTTCAAGAGATAAGGACACATTTTTTAAAAAGTTTACTGCTGAAGGCTTTTATAAAATAATGAAAGCTATGGGTGGAAATATTGTATTTAACCATGCAGATTACAGACTTATGAGTAAAAGAGCCCTTGAGGGACTTTCCGAATTTAGGGAGGTTAATCTATTTTTAAGAGGAATAGTGCCTGAAATAGGTTATAAGTCAGGAATAGTTGAATATGAAAGAGCTGAAAGATTTGCAGGTGAGTCTAAATATCCGTTAAAGAAAATGTTGTCATTTGCTTTTGATGGTATTACTTCTTTTTCAATTAAGCCTATAAGATTTATTATTAATCTAGGTTTTGTTATAAGTTTTGTAAGTGTTATTGCCCTTATATGGAGTATAAGTGTTAAAATATGGGGTAATTCTGAGGCAGGTTGGTCATCTTTAATGGCATCAATTTGGCTTATTGGTGGTATTCAGTTATTATCTATAGGTGTAATAGGTGAATACATAGGCAAGATGTATAAGGAAACTAAGCAAAGACCAAGATTTATAATAGAATCAGTTTTAAATGATGTTGAATAAGGATAGGTAAATAAAAATAGTTATGAAAATATTTTAAATTTTTTTAAATTAAATATAAGCAGTATACTTTCATCAGCTTTAGTGTCCTATTTGGATATATCAATTTTAAATTTATTTATTAGTGATACAAAGGCTGATACCCTTAATTTTGTTGAAAAAGTAAATGGTGTATTGACATTTGTATTATTTATTATAGTTTGCACAGCTTTTTGAAAATATGGCTAAACATGGCAGTACGGTAATAAGTGTTGAAAGTAATGAAATGTTAAGTCATTTTTATAATTATTTTTCACCTATATATTATGTACTTTTACCTATATAAAAGGGCTGTTGCAAAATAGTTTCCTATTTTGCAACAGCCCCTTTTATATTCAGAAACAAATTAAAAATCTTATTAATGTTTGTGTTTATTATCAAAACATTTTTTACAAGTGCCATAAAAAATAAGCTCTTTTTCTTCAACATGAAAACCCATATTATCTCTTAAATTCATAACCACATCATCAAGAGGAATATCGCCAAAATAGTCAAACACATTATGACACTCTCTGCATACTAAATGAGTATGAAATTCTGTATCAGCATCATATCTGTGACTATCTTCTCCCACATTAAATTCAGTTACTAAATGGGCATCTCTTAAAGTAGCTATGTTTTTATAAACTGTAGCAAGACTCATAGAAGGATAATCAGGTTTTAAATCCTTATATATAGTTTCTGCACTTGGATGATTTGTAGCACTCATAAGATATGAGTAAATAGCCATTCTCTGTGGTGTAATTTTCAGTTTAGCCCTTCTTAAATTGTCGATTAAGATGTTCTCCATAAATTTTTCTCCTCTAATAATAATTATTATCGGTAATAATATATTATAAATTCATCAAAAAGTCAATAGAAATTATTGAAAAAGTAAAAAATTTATGATAATATAAATTAGAATATATTATAGAAATGAAGGGTTTGTATGAATATTGTTTTGCATCAGCCTGAAATTCCACAAAATACAGGTAACATAGGCCGTACTTGTGTGGCAACAGGTTCAAGTCTGCATTTAATAAGACCTTTTGGCTTTGTTATAAATGACAAAACCTTAAAAAGGGCAGGTATGGACTATTGGAAAGACTTAGATGTACATTATTACGATAGTTTTAAGGATTTCTTGGAAAAGAATAATAATCCGGTAATTTATATGGCTACTACAAAGGCAAGAAAAAATTACTGTGATGTATCATATAATGAGGATTCTTTTATTATGTTTGGGTCAGAGGGCAGTGGTATTCCGGAAGAAATTTTATTAAATTATAAAGATACTTCTGTTAGAATTCCTATGCTTGAACATTACAGAAGCTTGAATTTGTCAAATTCTGTTGCTGTAATTTTATATGAGGCTTTAAGACAGAATAATTTTAGTGGCTGTCTTATGGAAGGTCATTTACACAGACATAGTTGGGATGAATAAATTAAGGAGAATTATTTATGGAAGAAACTGTTATAGTTGTAATGCTTAAAAATAAGGAAACAGGTTTTCTTGAAAAAGAAATCTGTACTTTAGATGTAGAAAAATATGAGGACTACATTGTAAATATTTTTGTTATGGATAACAAACTCTATATTCGCTTATCAACTGCTAAAGATGTATTAGATTGGGAATATAGTGCAATTTATGATTATTATGATACTGAAGTCTATAAAGATGTGGCAGAATGTGTTGAAGTAGATGATGATTATAACCCTGTTTGGGAAATTATTACAGACTTTACAGGTGATATATCTGAAACAGAAGAAAAACTTAAAAATATTCTTGAAATTCATAACAAAGAATTAGAGGATGTTTTTGAAACAATAGCAGATAAGGAAGGTGAATATAAAGATGGAGAATAATAATGAAAATTTTAATGAAAATATAAATATTAATGAAGAAACTAATGAAAATTTAAGTGAGGATAAAAATAAAAACCGTAAAATTCATATTATAATAGGCTGTGTTTTAGCTGTATGTGCTGTTATTGCTGTTATCATTGTTGTGGTTATATTTGGTGGATTAAAAAGTGCAGATATTGTAGATAAAATAGAAGTGCCTGCTGAACCTGAGGAAATTCAGGTTGGTTTGACAGATTATTCTGCTACAGATGCAGAATTAAGTGAAATTAAGGACTTAAATGATGTTCTTGAAGATTATGTTGATGATAATTATGATGATATGGGACTTGCTTCATCTTATGGTTTCTTATATAGTACAAAAACTAAAAATAACATTATGGTTAGAGATTTAATGAGTGAGGGTCTTGTAAATCCAAGTGAAAATGTTATGAATAATACTGATATTTTGTTTTTAAAGGCTGAAGATGTTGGACTTAAAGGAAATGATTTTGTAGTATGTACAGCTTTTAATACTAAAGACGGTTATTATTTATCATCAGATGATTTAGATGGAAGATATTTAACAGAGCAGGAATACCATGATTTAGTATTTAGATATTCTTTTGCTCATGGTGAGCCTTTTAATCCTAAGCCTGGTGATGAAAATTATAAAAAGATTACAGAAGTTGCAGGAGTAGCCGACGGATATGATATTAAGCATATTGTATGTGATGATAAATATGCTGTTGTTGTAGGCAACAGTTTAAAGGATACAGCACATTTTGTTGAGGCTGTACTTGTTAAAAAGGGTGAAGATTGGACAGTTGGTTTAGGTAATGTGGCACAGGATAAAAATGCAAAGCAAACTGCAAATAAGAGCTTTCCTGATATGGAACTTGGTTTAATGCCTGTTTATAATATTGGTGATTATACTAATATTATGGCCAGTATTCCGGAAATTACAGCACAGCTTGTAGAACTTGGAATGTTGCAGGATACTGACCTTAAAAATATTTATACTTGTGCAGCCGGAAGTTTTGCTTATGTTCAGACTGAAAGCGGTAAAAGACTTTTAGGTGTTATGAATGATGAGGGTACTCTTGATTTTGTAGAAACTACAAGTCTTGAGCAAACTATTGCAACAATGGTACATCAGCATAACGACCCACCTGTATTTATAATCAAATTTAATTAATTTTAAAAAGCACTTCAAATAAATTTTGGAGTGCTTTTTGATATCAGAAAAATTTTTTAAGCCAATAATTTACCTGAATAATGTAGGCAATCATTTGAGGTTTTTTCATAAGCTGACCAAACCATGGTATATTGTATTCTTGGCTGTCAATAAGTTTTAATGCTTCATCATAATTTAAGTATTCAAGAATAGGGGAATTTTTATTTTCTAAAATTTTATTATAAATTTCTATAAGTTTTTTAGTGTAAACAGGACTATATGTTTTTGGGTAAGGGGATTTTTTTCTGTATAATAATTTATCTGATAATAAATCCTTTGCCGCATCTCTTAAAAGTCCCTTTGTAATACCATTATGGTTTTTGTATTCCCATGGTACATTCCACATATATTCTACAATTCTGTAATCGGCATAAGGCACTCTTGCCTCTAATCTGTTATACATTGAGGCTCTGTCCATTCTGTCAAGTAAAGTAGTCATAAACCATTTTAAATTTAGATAAGATATTTCTCTTTGTCTTTCTTCAATTTTATTTTCTCCATAAAGTTTAGGTACTTCAGATAAAGATTTTTTATATCTTGAATTTACATATTCTTTTAAATTTAACTTTTTATTAAATAACTTTTCTCTTATTCCAATATTTATTGACCAAGGAAAGGTTTGGGCATTTATAAATTCTTCCCTATGAAACCAAGGATAGCCACCAAAAATTTCATCAGCACATTCACCAGTTAAAGTAACCTTATTATGCTTTGAAACAAGACTGCAAAAATAAAGCATAGAGCCGTCTACATCAGCCATACCGGGCAAATCCTTGCTGTCCACACTTTTATATAGGTATTCTATGAGCTTTTCCTCATCACATTCTAAATAATTGTGATTTAGGTTGTATTCATCAAGCATAATATCAACATATTTTCTATCCTGTTCAGGCTGAAAATTATTTGATACAAAATATTTGTTATTATCTTTAAAATCAAAGGAAAATGTATTAAATTCCTTACCTTGTTTTTCTAAATATTTTGATGCTATAGCTGTAACAATGCAACTGTCAAGGCCACCGGATAAGAAGCTGCATACAGGAACATCAGATACCATTTGTCCCTCAACGGCAGTTGTAATTAAATTTTTAACATCATATACTGTTTCTTCATAGCTTTTATTATGTTCTTTTGACTCTAACTTCCAATAACAATGCTCTTTAAAACCGTTAATATCATATATACCATAGTGACCGTATTTTATTTCAAATATATTTTTAAATACTCCATCACCTTCACTTCTGGCTGGAAAAATACCAAATATTTCTCTTAAAGTATGGCTGTCTAATTTTGGACTAACAAGAGAATTGGCAAATAAGCCTTTAATTTCAGAAGCAAAAATTATGGAATTTTTCTCAAAGGTATAAAATAAAGGCTTAACTCCAAAATAATCTCTAAATAAATATAGTTTTTTATTTTTGTCATCCCATATTGCGTAGGCAAAAATACCGTTTAGCATTTTTACAGACTCTACACCATACTCCATAAAGGCATAAAGTATTATTTCAGTATCTGATGTAGTCTCAAATTTATAGCCTTTATTTTCAAGGTCATATTTAAGTTTGTCTGTCTGATAAATTTCACCATTATAAATAATAGTGTAGCTATTTCCTTCCTTATATCTTGTCATAGGCTGCTTTCCGTAGACTAAATCTCTTATAGTAAGCCTTGTTTGAGCTAAGCCTATATTTTTGTCAAGATATTCTCCATTGTCGTCATTACCTCTCCTATATAAAGCCTTTCTCATATTTATAAGATTTGATAAATTACTGTTATAATCCTTTGTGTAATCTGTATCAAAGGAACAAAATCCTGCAATTCCGCACATAATAACCTCCATAATTAATATAAATATTTTATGTTTTTATTCTTGACATTATTCTAATAAATTGTTATACTTATAAATAGTTTGAATAACTGTGAATACGGAAGTAGCCTTAGCGGTTTCAATAAGAGATAGGTGTCGTTGGCTGAAAGCACCTTTGAATAAAGCTATGTGTGAAGTTCCCGTAGGAGTTGGTATTCTGAATGTTTTTAGTAGGAATATCCGGTTAAGGTCGTTACCCCTTAGTTTAAGTGCCTGCGTTTTTTTAGCGTTGGAATTTGGGTGGTACCACGGTTATTTCGTCCCTTTTTAGAGGGACTTTTTTTATTTCGATTTTTGAAGGGAGTATGAAAGATGAAAGAACAGTTAGCTAATATTAAGGCTGTTGCTATGGAAAAATTATCATCAGTAAGTGATTTAAAAACCCTTGATGAATTAAGGGTTGAGTTACTTGGTAAAAAAGGTGAGCTTACTAAAATCTTAAAGGGTATGGGTGGCTTATCTAAGGAAGAAAGACCAATTATAGGTCAGCTTGCAAATGAAGTAAGAGGGGCTATTGAGGATAAGCTTGCCGAAACAAAAAAGGAACTTGAGCTTAAAGCAATGGAGCTTAAACTTAAAGCTGAAACTATTGATGTAACAATGCCCGGTAAAGTGCCTGAACTTGGACATAAACACCCTATGACACAGGTTATTGACACAATTAAAGATATTTTTATTGGTATGGGTTATGAAATTGCTGAAGGACCTGAGGTTGAAAGTGCTTATTATAATTTTGAGGCATTAAATATTCCAAAGGACCACCCTGCAAGAGATGAACAGGATACTTTTTATATTGAAGGAATGGGGGATTTTCTTTTAAGAACTCAGACATCACCTATGCAGGTTAGAGTTATGGAAAATAAAAAGCCTCCAATTAGAATTATTGCTCCTGGCAGAGTTTACAGAGCAGATGAGGTAGATGCAACTCATTCTCCTATTTTCCACCAGTTAGAAGGACTTGTTATAGATAAAGGTATTACAATGGGTGATTTAAAGGGTGCTTTGGAAGTTTTTGCAAAGGAACTTTTAGGAAGTAACACAAAGGTTAGATTTAGACCTCATCATTTCCCATTTACAGAGCCAAGTGCTGAAATGGACGCAACTTGCTTTGCTTGTGGAGGTAAAGGCTGTAGAGTTTGTAAGGATAGTGGCTGGATTGAGCTTTTAGGCTGTGGTATGGTACATCCAAAGGTACTTGAAATGTGTGGCATTGACCCTAATGTATATTCAGGTTTTGCCTTTGGTATGGGTCTTGAAAGAGTTACAATGCAGAAATATGCTATTAGCGATTTAAGATTATTATTTGAAAATGATGCTAAATTCTTAAAGCAGTTTTAATTAAGGAGGATTAATATGGATTTACCTATGAAGTGGTTGTCTGAATATATTGATTTAGACATAGATACAAATGATTTTATAGATAAAATTACACTTTCAGGCTCAAAGGTTGAAGGTGTTACATCTTTAGCAAAGGATATTACAAATGTTGTAACAGGTAAGGTTCTTGAAATTGAAAAGCACCCAGATGCTGACAAACTTGTTGTTACAAAGGTTGATGTTGGAGCAGAAGAACCATTACAGATTGTAACAGGTGCTCCTAATTTATATGTAGGTGCCATTGTGCCTGTAGCTTTAGTTGGTGCTACAGTTTATCATGGTGCAGCTTTAGAAAAAATTAAAAAGGGCAAACTTCGTGGTGTACCGTCAAATGGTATGATGTGTTCTATTGAAGAATTAGGCTTTACTACAAATGATTATCCTGAAGCACCTGAATATGGTATTTATATTTTTAAAGATGAAGTACCATTAGGAGCAGATGTTAAGAAACTTCTTGAAATGGAAGATGATGTAGTAGAATTTGAAATTACATCTAACAGACCTGATTGTTTTAGTATAGTAGGTCTTGCAAGAGAAACTGCTGCAACTTACAGAACTAATTTTAATTATCCAGATATTAAAGTAGAAGAAAAGTGCAAGGACAAGACAGAGGATATGATTAAGGTTGAAATTAAAAATCCTGAACTTTGTCCTAGATATATTGCAAGAGCTGTTAAGAATGTTAAAATTAAGCCATCACCATTATGGTTAAGACATAGATTAACAGCAGCAGGTGTCAGACCAATTAATAATATTGTAGATATTACAAATTATGTTATGCTTGAACTTGGTCAGCCTATGCACGCTTTTGATATAGATACTATTGATGATAGAAAAATTATTGTAAGAAATGCAAATGACGGTGAAAAGATTACAACTTTAGACGGTCAGGAAAGAGAACTTGACAGTTCTATGCTTGTAATTTCTGATTGTAACAAGGCTGTTGCTATTGCAGGTGTAATGGGCGGTGAGAATTCTAAGATTACTGAAGAAGCTGAAGCAATTTTATTTGAAAGTGCTAATTTTAACGGCTCTAATGTTAGAATTACAGCTAAAAAAGTTGGTTTAAGAACAGATGCCTCTAGTAAATATGAAAAAGGTCTTGACCCTAACTTAGCTTATGATGCAGTAAACAGAGCTTGTCAGCTTGTAGAAATGCTTGGTTGTGGTGAAGTTTGTGAGGGTATGGTTGATTGTTATCCAAATAAGAGAGAGTCTTGGACTGTAAACTATACTACAGATGGAATTAACAAGCTTTTAGGCACAGATTTAACTGAAAATGAAATGATTGACATATTTAAGCTTGTTGAAGTTGAGGCAGACGGTAAAACTGCTAAAATTCCTACTTTCAGACCTGACCTTTTATCTCAAGCTGATTTAGCTGAAGAAATTGCAAGATTTTATGGTTATGATAATATTAAAACTACACTTGCAGCAGGTACTCCAACTGTTGGTAAAAAGAGTAAAAAACAGATTGTTGAAGATAAGGTTATTGACACTATGATTAGTCTTGGTATAAGTGAGGCTAAGTGCTATAGCTTTGAGTCACCAAAGGTTTTTGATAAGCTTAATATAGCTAAGGACTCTCCTTTAAGAAACACAGTAAAAATTACTAATCCTTTAGGTGAGGATTTCTCTATTATGAGAACTGTTACTCTTAATGGTGTTTTAAATTCTATTTCTACTAATTATAATAGAAGAAATGACTCAGCTAAAATATTTGAACTTGGAAAGACTTATATTCCAAAATCTTTACCATTAACAGAACTTCCTGATGAAAAGAATTATTTAACTGTGGCAATGTATGGTAATGATGTTGATTTTTATGGAATTAAGGGTGCTTGCGAGGAATTATTTACTGTTCTTGGTGTAAAGGATAAGGTAAGTTTTGCTCCTGTATCTAATATTGAATATATGCACCCTGGCAGACTTGCTGATATTTCTATTGAAGGAGAGAGTATTGGCTTTGTTGGCGAACTTCATCCTGTTGTTGCAGCTAATTATTCAATAGGTGCTAAAACTTATATTGCTGTAATTAATATGGATATTCTTGTTGAAAATACAACTTTTGAAAGAACTTATAAGCCACTTCCAAAATATCCTGCTATGACAAGAGATATTGCACTTCTTGTTAAAGATGAAGTTATAGTTAAGGATATTGAGGATATTATTAAGGCAAAAGGCGGAAAGCTCCTTGAAAGCATACAGTTATTTGATGTATTTAAGGGTAAGCAAATTCAGGAAGGCTTCAAGTCTGTAGCTTATAATATCTCATTTAGGGCTGATGACAGAACTCTTACTGATGAAGAAGTTAATTCACCAATGAAGAAAATTCTTAAAGAACTTGAGGATAAGCTTGGTGCTGTTTTAAGAAGTTAATATTGATTTACAAAAAGGAGAGTTTAGCTCTCCTTTTTGTGCATTTTGTATAATTATGGTTAAAAAAATAAAAAAATACTGGACATTTTACTGAAATTATGGTATTATGTTATTAAAAGAAAGTGGGGTATTTTTATGGGAAATTTAGTTATTACAATTTGCAGAGAGTACTGCAGTGGTGGAAAGTCTGTTGGTATGAAGTTGGCTGAAAAACTTGGTATTAAGTGTTATGATAAAGAACTTATTGCAATGGCAGCTAAAGAAACAGGCTATTCTGAAGATGCTTTTAACGAAGTTGATGAAATTGCAGCTAATAGTCTTTTGTATTCTCTTGCTATGGGCTATGGCTTTGGTACAAAGGAAGTTATGGTTCCTAATAATGACAAGCTTTTTGCTGTTCAGTCTGATATTATTAGGGATTTGGCAAAGAATGAATCTTGTGTAATTGTAGGCAGATGTTCAGACTATGTATTAAGAGATGAAGAAAGAATTGTAAAGGTCTTTATAAGATGTGATATGGAAGAAAGAGAAAAAAGACTTGAAGAACTTGGAATAGATACTAAGGGCAAGTCTAGTGAAAGTGTTCTTCATAAAATGGATAAAAAGCGTTCTTCATATCATAAATTTTACACAGGTCAGGCTTGGGATGTTATTAATAATTATGACCTTGTTATTAATACAGCTAAAATTGGCATTGATGGTGCTGTTGAACAAATTTTAAATTACATAAATAATTATAAATAAAAGTGCTTTTTTAAGCACTTTTT
>JBJFFW010000170.1:0-3836 GCA_051892075.1 Lachnospirales bacterium | reverse complement strand
ATTAGGGCATTTTACATTACAACCCATAAATATTACAATATCAGGAGCAGGAATATCAGAAATTAGCTTATTATATTGATTTTTTTCCATATCAATACCATAAATCTCCTTTATTAACCTAACAGCATCAGAATTAATATGGTCTTTTAATTCTGTGCCTGCTGAATAACTCTCAAACACATCTAAAGCAAAATGTTTGCCTAAAGCCTCTGCCATTTGACTTCTGCAAGAATTATGAACACATATAAAAGCTACTTTAGGTTTACCCTCACATTTTATTTTAACTTTGTTTTCTTTATTGTTAAAATCTATTAAAAGCTTTTCTACTTCTGCTGTCTTACAAACCTTTCCTGCTGATACTACCTTTTCATTAACAACTAAAGCCGGCATAGTCATAACACCATATTGAGCCACAATTTCTAAATCAGTAACATATTCAACCATAACGCTAAGTCCTAAGTTAACTATAGCATCTTTAGTATTTTCATAAAGATTGTGGCAAAACTTGCAGCCTGAACCAAGTATTTTTACAGAATAAATTATATTGTTTGAAATATTATTATTTTCTGTTTTTTTCTTTCTTAAATTAAAAAATGACATATAATGACCTCCTATACTAATAAATACTGAATAAAATTAAAAATATATCCTACTAAAACTATACCAAATATACATATTCCAATAAAAATTGCCAAAAGCTTAGACTTAACTGCTTTTTTTAGCATAATTATAGATGGTAGTGAAAGAGTTGTAACAGCCATCATAAATGAAAGCACAACTCCAAGCCTTGCTCCTTTTAAAAGCAACGCCTCTGCAATAGGTATAGTTCCAAAAATATCTGCATACATAGGCACACCTACAATAGTTGCAATAACTACTCCAAGAGGATTTCCTGTTCCAAGAGTTTTGACAATAATATTTTCAGGTATCCAGTTATGGATAACTGCACCAATGCCAACACCAACAAGAATATAAGGTATAACCTTTTTAGCAGTAGCAACCACCTGTTCCCATGAATATTTTAATCTATCCTTAATACCAAGCTCATTTTGAGGCATATCAAATTCCTTGGCACTTCTTATAAAATCCTCTATCTGACTTTCCATTCCCATTTTATCAATAAGTGTTCCACCTACCACAGCAATCACAAGTCCCAACACAACATAAATAACAGCCACTTTCCACCCAAATATACTCATAAGCAAGACCAAAGAACCTAAATCTACCATTGGTGATGATATCAAAAAAGAAAATGTTACTCCAAGGGATAAGCCTGCACTTGTAAATCCCATAAATAAAGGAATTGACGAACAGGAACAAAAAGGAGTTACTGTTCCCAAAAGTGCTGCTATTATATTTGCCGTTAAGCCATTAAATCTGCCAAGAATTTTCCTTGTCCTATTGGGTGGGAAAAAACTTTGAATATAAGATATACCAAATATCAAAACCCCAAGTAAAACTATAATCTTTATAGTATCATAAACAAAGAAATTAACACTTCCACCAATTTTACTATTAGTATCTAAGCCACAAAGTCCCAGTAAACTTCCAATAAGTCTGTTAAGCCATTGCATACCTAAAATCTCATTTTGAAAAAAATTCCATATATTACTCATAAAATTCACTTCCTTAAATATTTATAGATTGAGATATATCAGTATTTTATATATTTTTTTAGTCGTGAGTGACATTTTATTATTTATCACAACACGACTTATCAGAACTATTATTTTTAATATTAGTAAGCTTGTTAAAACAATCCCTTGCACATTCAACACCATCTTTAGAAATTGAATAATACATCCATTTGCCTTCTTTTCGCCCTGTTACTATTTCTGAATCACATAGTATTTTCATATGGTGAGATAATGTCGGCTGACTAATATTTAATTCCTCAAGTATTTTACAAGCACATTTTTCTCCTGATGAAAGTAACTGTAAAATAAGAATACGATTTTCATCACAAAAAGCTTTAAAAATATTTGCTATTTTTTTATTATCCATATTTTCATCTCCTTACTATAATCATTATACACAACATATTGATAATTGTCAATATGTTTTATAAAAATAAGGGTTAAGCCTTGCAATTTAGCAAAGCTCAACCCATTTGTAAAATATTTTAAGAATTTTTAAGTTTTTCAACAAAAATTTTTTCTTTTTCTGATAAATTGGCATTTTCCAAAAGTTCAGGTCTTTTTTTGAAAGTCCTTATTATACTTTGTTCTCTACGCCATTTATCCACATTTTGATGATTTCCGCTTAAAAGCACATCAGGAACTTTTCTTCCCATAAATTCAGCAGGTCTAGTATACTGCGGATACTCTACCAAGTTATCTGAAAAAGTTTCATCTTGATGACTTTCTTCCTTATTCAATACACCTTTAATAAGTCTTGCCGTAGCATCAACTAAAATCATTGCACCAAGTTCACCACCTGTAAGCACATAATCACCTACAGATACTTCCATTGTTACAATTTCTTCAATAACTCTTTCGTCGATACCCTCATAATGACCACATAAAATGACCATATCTTTAAGCTCTGAAAAACCCTCAGCCATGGACTGATTAAAGGTTTTTCCTTGAGGGCTCATATATACAACAGGACAATTTTCACTTAATTTATCCTTAATACTCATATAAGCATCATACACTGGCATAGGCTGCATTACCATACCTGCACCGCCACCATAAGGATAATCATCAACACTTTTGTGCTTATTTTTAGAAAAATCTCTTATATTAATACATTCTATCTCAATTATACCCTCATTACAAGCTCTGCCAATAATACTTTTAGTTAAAGACTCAAACATTTCAGGAAACAGAGTCAAAATATAAAATTTCATTCTCTTAACCCCTCTAATAAATGTACTGTCATTTTTTTATTTTCAACATCAACGCTAAGCACAACCTGTTTTATGGCAGGAATTAAAATATCCTTACCTTTTTTAGGCTTAATAACATAAACATCATTTGCACCCGTAAAAAGCACATCAGAAATTACACCAATTTCTTCTCCCTCATCAGTTATTACAGTCATATCATAAAGGTCTTTTAAATAATACTCATCTTCCTCACAAGGTATAGCCATATCCTCAGTAATTTTTAAAATACTGCCCTTTAACCTTTCAGCAGATGTCATATCATCAATACCCTTTAATTTTAAAAGGACAAATTGTTTGTGGTACCTTACACCCTGTACTTCATATTCTGTAATTTTACCTTTGGTATCTACAAAAACCTTATCTAAAAGCTCATATCTGGTAACATCATCAACACAAGGAATAACTCTCATTTCACCTTTAATACCTTGAGTATTTACAATATCACCAATTACAAAATAGCTCTCACTCATAGAAACCTCCAATTACTTATAAAAATCAATAAGCTTTTTAAAGCTGTCAAGAGAATTAATAACAGTTTGTTTATCAACACAAAAAGCAATTCTAAAATATCCCGGACAATTAAAACCTGAGCCTGGTACTATAACAAGTCTAAAATCCTTAGCTTTAGCACAAAACTCCTTATCATCAGCAATAGGACACTTAGGGAACATATAAAAAGTTCCTTTAGGCTCTACACACTCATAGCCATATTCAGTAAGTGCCTTATACAAAATTTCCTTATTTTCTTCATAAACAGACACATCAGAAGTCTGACCAAGACATTTTGCAACAACTTTCTGCATTAAACTTGGAGCATTTACAAAACCCATAATTCTAGTTGCAACACTCATAGCCTCAATAGCATTTTCAAAATCATCAAGACCGTTATTTACAACAAGATATCCAATTCTTTCTCCAGGGAGAGAAAGGCTCTTAGAATAAGAAT
>JBJFFW010000169.1:0-17397 GCA_051892075.1 Lachnospirales bacterium | reverse complement strand
AAGAATAAATATGTTTGCTAATTCTGCTGTTATTGGCTTTGGGCAGGGTTTCCAGCCTGTTTGTGGATTTAATTATGGAGCAGGACTTTACAAAAGAGTTAGAAAGGCTTACTGGTTCTGTGTTAAGACTTCTGTTATTTTCTTGGCAGTTGTTGGTGTTTTAATATTTATAAATGCTGAAAATGCAATTAGGCTTTTTGAAAAGGAAAATGCTCTTGTGTGGGAAATTGGTGCAAATGCTTTAAGATATCAGTCTGTTGCACTTCCTCTTGGTGGTTTTGTAATTTTATCAAATATGCTTTTGCAAACTATAAGAAAGCCTGTAAGAGCAGCTATTTTAGCTATGGCAAGACAGGGACTTGTCTTTATTCCTTGTGTAGTTGTGTTAAATATTGTTTTGGGTCTTACAGGTATTGAAATGGCACAGCCTGTTGCCGATGCTATATCTTTTGTTATGGGTATTATTTTAGTATTGCCTGTAAATAATGAGTTAAAAAGTAATAAGAAAGATTTATAAAGATTTTAGTTTTTTGGGATTTTATCCCCAAACCCCCACAAGCTTTTTGAAAAAAGCTTGGCAAAACTTTTTGTCGGATTGACCAAGGTCAATCCTTGGGGATTTATTTTAAGATATAATTTATAATTTAATACATTGGTTTATGCTACATTTATTATTTATTACAAAACCTATTAAATTAAGTAAATGAAATTATAAAACTAAAACCTATATATAACCACAAGGATTAACCAAAGGTTAATCCGCTTCTAAAGTTTTTGTCAACCTTTTTTCAAAAAGGTTGTAGGGGTGTCGGGGACAAAGTCCCCGACAAATCATAATTTAACATTTTGTAGTTCTTCGTTCATACTTCCAATTCTGTAGCCTTTTAAATCAAGGGTAACATACTTGAATCCAAGGTTTGTCATATAATCATAAATATCAGCCCTGTTTTTAATTATTATATCAAAATCTTTTTCATTAACCTCAATTCTTGCTATATTTTTATGTAATCTTACTCTAAAACCTTTAATATTTAAAGAGCTTAATTTTTTTTCAGCAAGATATACTTTTTCAAGATTTTCTTTTGTTATTATATCTCCATAGGCAAAGCGAGAGGCAAGACAGGCAGCAGATGGTTTATTCCAAAGAGGAATATTAAATTTATTTGCTAAATTTCTTATTTCATTTTTTGTAAGACCTGCTTTATTAAGCGGACTTTTAATATTAAGCTCTTTTATTGCTTTCATTCCAGGGCGATAGTCTTTTTCATCATCAGCGTTTGAACCCTCAATAACAAAATTAAAACCTAAATTATTTTTAATATTATTAATTTCAGAAAAAATATGTTTTTTGCAAATATAACATCTGTTAGGTGGATTTTTGCTAAATCCATTAATATCTGAAATGTCAATATTTAATAAAATGTGTTTAATGTTAAGGCTTTTACAAAAATCTTTTGCTTCTTTAATATCTTCTTTTGGAATAAGGCTTGATGTTGCCGTAACTGCCACAACTTTATCTCCCAAAGCCTCCTTTGCTGCATAAAGCAGCAGAGCAGAGTCCACACCTCCTGAAAAGCCACAGCAAACAGACTTCAGTTCCTTTAAAATATCTATTAAAATTTTATATTTTTCATTCATTTTTATTTATTATATCCTTTATTTCTAAAATTGACTTGTTATTATCTTTTGCAATTTTTTTAATATCCTCATATTCAAATTTCTGTTTTTCAACACCATAACCCTTTGAACATTTTTTTCTTATATTGCCAAATTCTGTTGTTATGTTTACAGTTTCCCTATTTAAAATGTATCGATTGCATTTATTTTCCCTAATTCCTATAGTTGAAAAATGCTTAAAAATAAGTTTTATTATTTCCTCTTTAATATGAGAGTTTGTAATTACAGTTATAAGAGTGCCAAGTCTGTTTTTTTTCATATATACTGGAGTTTGGAAAACCTCCAAAGCTCCATTTTCTCTTAAAATATCACAGCCAAAGGCTATTTCCTCTCCCGTCATATCGTCTATATTAAATTTAAGTTCATAAACAAATTCATTTTTTTCATTGGTATCTCCTAAAAATGCTCTTACACAGTTTGCTTCCTCAAAATCTTTTTTACCCATACCATAGCCTATTTTTTTATTTGTCATAACAGGCATATTTCCAAATTCGTCAGCAAAATATTTCAAAAGTGCTGCTCCTGTAGGAGTACAAAGCTCACCTGAAATATCGTTGTTATAACTTGGCACACTTTCTAAAATTAAAGCTGTAGCAGGTGCAGGCACAGGCAAAATACCATGAGCACATTTAACACTGCCTTTACCTGTGTTTATTGGTGATACCATTATTTTATCAGCACCAATTTCATTAATTAACATACATACACCTGTTATATCAGCTATGGCGTCCATATTGCCTACTTCGTGAAAATGAATTTCATCTACTTTTTTGTTATGTACCTTGCTTTCAGCATCAGCAATAATATTGTAAACATTTATAATATCTGTTTTTACTTTGTCGCAGATATCTAAATGAGAAACAATGTGTTTAATATCATTCATACCTGTATGATGATGGTGGTGATGGTGGTGGCAATTTTTCTCAATTTCTCCGTCTATTAAAACCTCTACTTGAGTTCCTGTTATTCCGCATTTTTCTGATTTTTTATATTCTGTTTTTACCTTTGGAATATTTAAGCTGTTAAATCTTTTTATAAAATCTTCTTTATTATCTAAAATATCAAGAAGTGATGCCATTAGCATATCTCCTGCTGCACCCATATTACACTCAAAATACAATAATTTCATTTTTTAAACTCCCTCCATTTTGTTAATTCTGCTTGCAATAAAGCCTGCCCCAAAACCATTGTCAATATTTACAACACTAACTCCACTTGCACAACTGTTAAGCATGGATAAAAGAGCTGCAAGTCCTTTAAAAGATGCACCATAGCCAACACTTGTAGGTACTGCTATTACAGGACAACTGCAAAGTCCTCCTATAACACTTGCCAAAGCTCCCTCCATTCCTGCAATAGCTATAATTACTCTGGCATTTTTAATATCTTCTTCATAAGAAAGAAGTCTGTGTATGCCTGCCACACCTACATCATAAATTCTTTTTACATTGTTGCCTAAAATTCCTGCTGTAATTGCAGCTTCTTCAGCCACATTTATATCACTTGTGCCAGCAGTGATTACTAAGATATTTCCTGTTTTTTTATCTGGAAATTTTCCGGCTATAGCTATATTTCCAATTTCATAATAATTAATATCAATTTCTTTTTTGCATAAATTTGCTTTTTCCTTATTAATTCTTGTAATAATTATTGGAGAGGAAGTTTTTTCTCTTAATTTTTTTAATATACCTACAATTTGTTCAGAAGTTTTACCCTCTCCAAAAATAACTTCAGGCACTCCTTGTCTTACTTCTCTTGTAAAATCAGGCTTTGCATAGCCTAAATCACAAAAATCCCTTACACTTATTTTCTCTAAAGCATTATCAACTGAAATATTACCCTTTGATACTTCTTCCAATAATAACTTCAAATCATTTCTATTCATATTTACTCCTCATTCCAATCAAGCTTTCCTGTTATTACTGCTTTTTCGTATTTATCAATTTTCCAATTTAAAAGATTTAGGGTTTCTTCAATTTTTTTAACATTGTTTTCAAGAATTTCCCTTTGATTTTTAAGAAGATTAAGTCTGTCATTTATTGTGTCATTTCCCTCTTTAAAAAGCCTTACATATTCAATTATAGCATCTACGGAAAGCCCGGCACTTCTCATACATTTTGCATTTTTTATCCATTCTATATCTTCATCACTATAATTTCTTATACCACCCTTTGTCCTGGCAACAGGAGGAATTATACCGATTTTTTCATAATATCTTAAAGTATCTTGAGATATATCATACATTTTACTTACTTCTTTTATTGTCACAAAAACACCTCCATTATAGTTCTGTATATAGTATATAATCTGGAGTTGGGTCTAAGTCAAGAGTTTTTTAAAAATTTTATGTTGTATTTTTACATTTGTGTTACAAGTTAAGATTATATTTGATATTTAATAAGGATATGTGTTATTATATAGTTTAACTAAGGGGATTGTATTTTGTTTTTTAGCATTACTTATGTTGTTTATTTTGCTTTCTGAGGTCTTTAAATATGATTAAATTTAAGAGTTTATTTGTGCTTATACTGGCTTTAATTGTTTCCGGCTGTTCATCTATTGGCGGCGGAGATTATGTATTAAGTATTGATGGAGAAAAAATCAGTACAACTGAATATAATATTTATCTTGACGAACAAATTAAAAGCTTTGAAGAACAAGGCGGCAGTGATATTTGGGGAATAGATTTTGATGGTGTTCCTGCAAAAACTGTTGCAAAGCAAAATGCTGTTAATACTATTGTTATGGTTAAGGCAGCCGTTGCTCATGCTGACCAGCTTGGTATAAGTTTAAATGATGATGAAATTAAAGAGGCTAAAAATAGAGCAGTAGAGCTTAATCCTTCAGGTGAAAATTTGGAACTTGTTGAAAAAATTATGGAGGAGTCAGCTATTCAAAGTAAGGTGTTTGATAAAATTACAGATTCTTATAAAATTAATGAAGACGAATTTGAAAATTACCTAAAAGACTATTACGAGCAAAACAAACATAGGTATTCAAAATATAATGCTAAAGAAATATTTATACAATCAAGTGATACAAGATATTCTTATGATGATATAAAGGCTAAGTTTGATAGTATTAAGTCTTCTGAAGATTTTGATTCTTTAGCTGATGAAATTTCACCTGATGTTGAAATTACAGCTCAAATTCTTGATACAAGCCTTTATTCTGAAGAAGTTTCAGCTAAACTTGCTAAAAGCGAAGAAGGGGATTTTATTTTAGCTGAAGATACTACAGGATATCATATTTTTGAAATTATAAGCGTAAGTTTTGATTCTATAGATAGTATTAGAGAAACAATAAAAGAACAATATATAACCGAAAAGAAACAGGAAATTTATAATGCTCAAAATGATAGCTGGACATCGGCTATGAAGGTTGAAAAAAATTCGGCTGTTTATGATGATATTGATATTGAATTTGAGGTTACAACAGAATAAAATTATCTTAGGATATGTATGAGTTATAGTACATATCCTTTTTATATATTAGAAAAGGCTAATATTATTCATTACATATTTTTGTTTAAATCTTATATTAAATAATAAATGATATTGCTTTTGTTCGTATTTTAGAATATAATTATATCAGATATATACAAGGAGTGTGTAAATATGGAATTTATGTCAGCACGAGAAGCTGCCTCAAAGTGGGGAATTTCGCAAAGGAGAGTTGCAGTTCTCTGTTCTGAAAATAGAATTGTTGGGGCTACTATGGTGGGAAATATGTGGATTATACCACAAGATGCAAAAAAGCCTGTTGATGCGAGAAGTATACGATATAAAGTTGATGAAAAATGTGTTAAGCCTTTTCTAAAATGGGCAGGTGGAAAAAGTCAGCTTTTAAATGAGATAGAAAAATACTATCCTTTTGAAGTTAGTAAAATTACTAAATATGCAGAACCGTTTGTTGGTGGTGGTGCTGTGTTGTTTGATATATTAAATAAATATGATTTAGAAGAAATATATATTGGTGATATAAATTTAGAACTTATAAATACTTATATTGTTGTAAGAGATGATGTGGATAGTCTTATTAATTTGTTATATAATTATCAAGAAGAATATCTACCCCTTGAAACAGCAGATAGAAAAAATTACTATATAGAAAAAAGGGAAAGATTTAATTATTTAAAATTGAAGGAAAAAGGAATGAAAAATTTTGAAAAGGCAGCTCTTATGATATTTCTTAATAAAACTTGCTTTAATGGACTTTTTAGAGTAAATAAGAAAGGTCTTTTTAATGTTCCCATGGGTTCGTATAAAAATCCCCTTATATGTGATGAAAAAAATCTTCGTGGTGTATCATATAAACTAAAAAATGTAAAAATTGTTTGTGAAGATTATAAAAAATCTACAGGGTTTATAGATAAGAATACTTTTGTTTACATAGATCCTCCTTATAGACCTATAACTGAAACATCAAGTTTCACAGCTTATACTCAATTTGAATTTAACGATGATAAACAAATAGAACTTTCTGCTTTTGTGGATTTTATTGATGCAAAGGGTGCAAAAGTTGTTTTAAGTAACTCTGACCCTAAGAATTCCAATATAGAAGATGATTTTTTTGATAATATTTACGCAAAATACAAAATTAATAGAGTTAATGCTAATCGAATGATTAACTGTAACAGCAATGGTAGGGGGATAATAAAAGAACTTTTAATTTCAAATTTTTAAGGAGATATGCGTATGGGAGATAGAGATTTTACAGCTTGGCTATCAAGTTTTAGAAATAGTATAGCAAATTATGGTTATTATATTGATTTTGAAAAGGTTTATAGAAATGTAGATGAAATAAGAGTTGAACTTAATATATTGAATTCGCTTATAGGTTCAAAAAATATTAAGTCTGAATTTAAAGCACTTATTAAAAGATATCCCGAAATATTAAAATGTGTACCGTTGCTTTTAGCTGTAAGAAGTAATGAAATATTCTGTAGGGATGAAAATGGTGAGCACTTGTATCAATTCGATTTAGAGGAATACAATCTTGATGTTGATGCAAATTGCGAGAAATACTCCTATTTTATGGAAAAAACAGGGTTGTTTGGGTTACTTGAGAATCATTTGATAAATAATTTAGTTGATTATGCAACAGGTGTGGAAACGGGATTGGACTCAAATGGTAGAAAAAATCGTGGTGGTCATTTAATGGAAGACTTGGTGGAAAGTTTTATTAAGAAGGCTGGCTTTATAAAAAATAAAACTTACTTTAAAGAAATGTATATTCACCAAATTATTCAAAAATGGGATATAGATTTATCTGAAATTTCAAATAAAGGTAAAATGGAAAAACGATTTGACTTTGTTATAAAAACTGATAATATGGTATATGGAATTGAAACTAACTTTTATACAAGTAGTGGTTCAAAGCTTAATGAAACAGCTAGAAGCTATAAAACACTAGCACAAGAGGCTGATACCATTTATAATTTTACATTTGTATGGTTTACTGATGGTAAAGGTTGGACAAGTGCCCGCAATAACCTTGAAGAAACTTTTGATGTTATGGAGCACATTTATAATATTAAGGATTTGGAAGATGGAATACTAAATGAGGTTATCAAATAATGGCTGAAAAAAAGATAAAAAAATGGGAACCCGAGGGTTTTGAGCTTGAAATGACAACTCACTGGTCTTTTCCAAAGCGTGGTAATTGGGCAACACATGATGCAAAATGGAGAGGAAATTGGTCGCCATATATACCTAGAAATATTATATTAAGATATTCCAAAGAAGGAGATTTAATTCTTGACCAATTTTCAGGAGGTGGAACAACCCTTGTAGAGGCAAAGCTTTTAAATCGTGACATAATAGGTGTAGATATAAATGATGTTGCTGTTAATTATTGCAAAGAGAAAACATCTTTTGAGTATGAGCCAGCAAAAGGTAAGGTTTATATAAAAAAAGGTGATGCAAGAAACCTAAGTTTTATTCCAGATGAAAGTATCGATTTGATATGCACACATCCGCCTTATGCTAATATTATTAAATATAGTGATGGGATTGATGGAGATTTGTCACAGTTAAAAGTTAAAGATTTTCTTGAGGAAATGAAAAAAGTAGCAGCGGAAAGCTATCGTGTTTTGAAAAAAGAAAAGTTTTGTGCCATTCTTATGGGGGACACTCGTCAAAAAGGATGTATAATTCCTATGAGTTTTGATGTAATGAAAATTTTTCAGGATTCAGGATTTACACTTAAAGAGCTTATTATTAAGGAACAGCATAATTGTCGTGCAACAGGATATTGGAAAGCAAATAGTGTTAAATATAACTTTTTATTAATTGCACATGAGTATTTATTCGTATTTAAAAAATAAATATAAAATAATATTGTAGTTTTAAGTATATATGAATTATCGTATATATACTTTTTTATAGTAAAAAGGTGTAGTCTTAAAATTGACTACACCAAAAATATTTATACTAAATTATCTCTGCCCCAGTTTTAAACTAGGATAAGCATTTAAGCTCATATCAGCAAAATTTCCCTTTAAGTATTCATAATATCCTGCAGAGCCAATCATAGCCGCATTATCTGTGCAAAGTACAGGCTTTGGAACACAAAAATCAATGCCATTTTTATCACAAGCCTTTGTCATAGCATCTCTTAAATGTTTATTTGCTGAAACCCCTCCTGCCATAGCAAGTTTATTTATATTAAGTTCTTTACAGGCTCTTATGGATTTTTCAACTAAAACATCTACAACAGCCTGTTGGAAAGAGGCAGCTACATCTTCTTTTTTATATTCTGTTTTAGTCATATTTGCCTTATTTATAAAATTAAGTACAGCAGATTTTAAACCACTAAAGCTAAAATCATAACTATCCTGTTCCAAAACTACTCTTGGAAATTTAATTGCATTAGGGTCGCCAAGGTCTGAGAGTTTATCAATTTGAGGTCCTCCCGGATAAGTTAAGCCTAAAACCCTTGCAACTTTATCATAGGCTTCCCCTGCCGCATCATCTCTTGTATGACCTAAAATATCAAAGCTATTATAATCTTTAATATGAACAAGGTGAGTATGACCTCCACTTACTACAAGGCATACAAAAGGTGGTTCCCAATTAGGATTTTCAATATAATTTGCTGCAATATGACCCTCAATGTGGTGAACAGGAACTAAAGGTTTATTTAAAGCAAAAGATAGTGCCTTTGCCTCTGAAAGACCTACAAGTAATGCTCCCACAAGTCCCGGACCGTATGTTACGGCTATGGCATCAACATTATTTTTATTAACATTAGCCTCGTCAAGAGCTGCATCAATAACCCAGTCTATAGCTTCTATATGTTGTCTTGAGGCTATTTCAGGCACAACTCCTCCATAAAGTTTATGAGTTGCAATTTGTGATGATATAACATTTGATAAAACTTCTCTGCCATTTTTAACAACAGCGGCAGAAGTTTCATCACAAGAAGATTCTATTGCAAGTATTGTAACATCTTTCATAACTAATCCTCCTCAAACATAAGAGTAACAGTCTTTCTATCTTTCCCTAAAATTGTGTTTTTAAAAATCGAAGTGGCATTTTTAATAAAATCCTGTGGATATGGCATAGCAGGACTAAAGTGGGTAAGCCAAAGTTCTTTAACATTAGCCTCTTTTGCTATGGTTGCTGCCTCTGAAAAAAGCATGTGCTTGTATTCCTTTGCTTTTTCTAGCTTTTCATTTTCACCATACATTCCCTCGCAAATAAATAAATCAGAGTCCTTTGCAAAGACTGCAAGATTATCAACAGGTCTTGTATCTGTAGTGTAGGTTATTTTAATACCCTTTCTGTCACTTCCTAAAACCATATCAGAAGTATAAATTCTGCCCTCATACTCAACCTGACCCTGCTTTTGAATAACAGACCACAAAGTTTTTGGTAAACCAAGCTTTGTAGCCTTTTCAACATTAAATCTTCCAATTCTTTTAACATCAAAGCTATATCCTATACAGGATATTTTATGATTAAGTTTACAGGTTGAAATATTAAATTCTCCTATTGTAATTTCCTCTCCACCGTCAATTTCCATAAGCTCCACTTCAAAAGGAAGCTCGGGAAAAATTGATTTAAGTCCTTCGTAAACCTTTGAAAGTCCTTTTGGACCTATAATAGTTAAAGGCTCTTTTCTGTCGGAATTTCCAATAGTAAGAAGAAGTCCCGGAAGTCCTGAAATATGGTCTGCGTGATAGTGGGTAATACATATTACATCTATATTTTTAAAACCCCAGCCAAGGATTTTCATTGAGACCTGAGTACCCTCTCCACAGTCTAATAAAAGCATTTTGCCATTAAGCCTTAATAAAAGACTTGTTAAATGCCTATCAGGCAAAGGCATCATTCCACCTGTTCCAAGAAGTGCCACATCAAGCATAAATTATAACTCTCCTTTGTAAATTAAGAACTTTTTATTAATAGTTTAAATAACAAACAGGCTGTCGAAAACGACAGCCTTTAGAATATCTTACTTCTTTTCTGTATCATTAGCTTTGTTGGCTGATTTAGTAGTGTAAATTTCACTCTTTTTAACAGGTATTCTTACACCCTTGTTAGTACCAAACTCAACAGTAGCAACTTCATCGTTAATATCTACAACAGTTCCAAAGAAACCGCTTGAAGTCATAACATCATCACCAATAGAAATAGCAGCCTGCATTTCTTTTAACTGCTTGTCCTTTTTCTTTTGTGGCTTAATAATAAGCAAATAGAAAATTGCAATAAAAAATACAATATAAAGTACCATACCCCAAATACCAAATCCACCACTACTTGATGATGCTGCACCATTTGCTGCTTCTGTAGCAACCTGTGTTACATGCTCAATAGTGTCGCTTGCTTTAGTAGCTACTTCGCCACCTTGGGTAAGTAAAAAAGAAACTAATAAACTCATTTTTTCATCTCCTATAAAATTTAACTTTTTAAGTCTGATATATAGTATATACTAATTTAACCCATTTCGTCAAGTGAAATTGAATAACTCTTGTAAACAATTTGAAAATATGTTACTATTATATAAGAAAATTTATATAATTTAGGAGAATTACATTATGGAATGGACAGAAGTTAAAATATATACTACAACTGAGGGTATAGAACCTGTAACTGCTGCTTTACTTGATACAGGTATAACAGGTATTCAGGTTGAAGATGATAATGAACTTAAAACTTATCTTAATACAAGTTCAGAATACTGGGATTATGTTGATGAAGAACTTTTAAATAAGCCTGTTGAGGATACTAAAATTACTGTTTATGTAAGTGATAATCCTTATGGTGAAGAAATTTTTATGCACATTAAAGACGCCATTAATAATCTTAAAAATATGGATATTGGTCTTGACCTTGGAAGACTTGATATTGAAACTACATCAAATTTGAATGATGAAGATTGGCTTAATAAGTGGAAAGAATTTTATAAGCCTTTTACTATTGGCAATAGAATTATGATAAAGCCTGTTTGGGAAGATGTTGAAGTTCCAGAGGGCAGAGTTGTGTTTAATATAAATCCGGGTCATGTTTTTGGCACAGGTTTACACCAGACTACTCAGCTTTGTATGCTTGAACTTGAAAAATATATTAATGAAGATAGTGTTGTGGCTGACCTTGGCTGTGGCAGTGGTATTTTGTCTATTATTTCGCTTCTTTTAGGTGCAAAAAGTGCTTTTGCTGTAGATATTGACGCAAATGCCATTAAGACTGCCTATGAAAATGCCAAACTTAGTGGTGTAGATATTAGTAAATATTATGTTACAAGTGGTAATGTAACTTGTGATAAAGCACTTCAAGATGAAATAGGTTATAATAAATATGATGTTGTTGTTGCAAATATTATTGCTGATGTTATTTGTGCAATTACTCCTGTTGTACCAAGGGAGCTTAAAAGTGGTGGTCATTTTATAGCTTCTGGTATTATTAAAGATAGAATTGAAGATGTTTACAAGGCTTTAGAGGAAAATAATTTAAAGGTTGTATCTACTAATATTAAAGATGAATGGGTTTGTATAACATCAGTTAAGGAGTAGGGTTATGCCAAAGTTTTTTGTTAATAAAGAGGATATTTGCGACCATATTATTACTGTTACAGGTGAAAATGCCAATCATATTTCTAATGTTTTAAGGGCAAAAATTGGTGATGAGATTACTATTTGTGACGGAGAGGGTCTTGATTATACTTGTGAAATAACTGATATTTCTAAAAAAGAGGTTATAGCTAAAATTACAGACATTACTTCAAATAATGCTGAACCAAGTGTTAAAATTACTTTATTTCAAGCTTTGCCAAAGTCTGATAAAATGGAGCTTGTTATTCAAAAATGTATTGAAATTGGTGTAGATGAAATTGTAGCTGTAGCTACAAAGCATTGTGTTGTTAATTTATCGGGTAAGGAAAATAAAAAACTTGCAAGATGGAATAAAATTGCAGAATCGGCAGCTAAACAATGTGGCAGAGGTAAAATTCCAAAGGTTAGTGGAGTAATGAGCTTTAATGAGGCAATAATTAAGGCTAAAAATTTTGACCTTAGCATTATTCCTTATGAAAAAGAAGACAAAAATTCTCTTAAATCTATATGCAATAATTTTAAAGGTAAAACCATTGGTGTTTTCATAGGACCAGAGGGCGGCTTTGCAAATGAAGAAATAGATTTTGCTAAGGAAAATCAAATTGTGCCTGTAACTTTAGGCAAAAGAATACTTAGAACAGAAACGGCAGGACTTGTTACAAGTGTTATTTTGCTTTATGAACTGGAGGAATAAATGTGATTTATTTTGATAATGCTTCAACTACTGCAATAAGTGAGCCTGTTTATAATGTGCTTTTAGATGAAATAAAAAATAGTTTTGCAAATCCTTCATCACTCCATAAATTAGGTTTTGAAGTTGAAAAAAAGATAACAAAAGCAAGAGAGCAAATTGCAAAGGTTATTAAGGCAGTTCCAAATGAAATTTATTTTACAAGTGGTGGTACAGAGGCTAATAACACAGCTATTTTAGGTATTGCCGATGCTTACAAAAGAAGGGGTAAAAAGGTTATTACAACAAATATTGAACATCCTTCCGTTGCAGACAGCTTTAAGGAGCTTGAAAAAAGAGGCCTTGAAGTTGTAGTATTAAATGTTGATAAAAAGGGTTATATAAATATAGATGACCTTGAAAATGAAGTTGATGATAATACAATTTTAGTAAGTATAATGTATGTAAATAATGAAGTTGGCACAGTTCAAGATATAGAAAAAATATATTCAACCATAAAAAATAAAAATAAGAATTGTATTTTTCATACAGATTGCGTTCAAGCCTTTGGTAAGCACAAAGTTAATTCAAATTTTGCCGATGCCATATCTGTAAGCTCTCATAAAATTAATTCTGTTAAAGGTGTGGGAGCTTTGTATATTAAAAAAGGTGTAAGATGCTCAAACCTTCACTTAGGCGGAGGACAGGAGTTTGGATTTAGACCGGGAACTGAAAATGTACCGGCAATTATTGCTTTTGGATATGCCGCTGAAATTGCAGATAAAAATATGGAGGAAAATTATAAAAAGGTATCTGAAGTTAAAAAGGAACTTATGAAAATTACATCGGTTTTAAATGATGTTTATGTAAATGGTGATAGTGAAAATTCTTCTCCTTATATTCTTAATTTAAGCTTTAAAGATGTAAAGGGTGAGGTTTTACTTCATGCTCTTGAAAATGATGAAATTTATGTTGCTACAGGTTCAGCCTGTTCTTCAAGAGCTAAGGAGAAAAAGAAAATTGTGGATTTTTTAATAGATGGCAGAGGACAATCTGCTGTCAGATTTAGTTTTAGCTCTTATAACACAGTTGATGAGGCTAAAAAGGTTTTAGAGGCTCTTAATAAAAATGTGCCTTTACTTAGAATGTTTGTACCAAGATAAAATTAGGAGTAGGATAATGAGAAATGTACTTTTAGTAAAATACGGTGAAATTGCAATGAGAGGCAAAAACCGTTATTTAATTGAAAACAGATTAATTCATACTATTATAAAAAGATTAGAGCCTTATGAGGGCTACAGAGTTTATAAGGAACAGGGTAGAATACTTGTAGTAAATGAAGTATATGATTTTGATTATGAGCTTGTGATACCTTTAGTTGTAAATATTTTAGGTGTTGTGGCAGTATGTCCCGGAGTTGAAACAAAGGACCAATCCATTGAAAATTTGAGAGAAGTTGCCCTTAGTCATTTTAAGGAGCATTTTCCTAATGGTGGAGTTAGTTTTAAGGTTGTAACAAGGCGTTCAGACAAACGCTATCCTATGACAGGTAATGAAGTAAGTGCCGATATAGGAGGATATATTTTGCACAATGTTGACAATTTAAAAGTTGATGTGCATAACCCTGAAGTTAAGCTTATGGTAGAGCTTAGAAACAATGCCTATGTTTACAGCAAACTTATTGAGGGTCATGGTGGACTTCCTTATGGTTCAAGTGGAAAGGCTACAGTTTTAATGTCAGGAGGAATTGATAGTCCTGTTGCAGCTTTTAAAATAGCTAAAAGAGGAGTTGAGATTGAGGCAGTTTATTTTGATTCACCTCCATACACATCAGAAAGAGCAAAGCAAAAGGTTTTTGACCTTGCAAAGCAAATTGCCCTTTACACAGGCAGCTTAAAGCTATATGTAGTGCCTTTTACACAGACACAGCTTAAAATTTATCAAAATACTCCACCTGAAAAAATGACACTTTTACTTAAAAGAGCAATGTTAAAAGCAAGTGAAATTATAGCTAAAAATAATAAAAGTATGGCACTTGTTACAGGTGATAGTATAGGTCAGGTTGCAAGTCAGACTATGGAGGCAATAATGAGTATTGATTCTGCTGCTACAATTCCTGTTTTAAGACCTCTTTGTGGTATGGATAAACAGGAGATTGTAGATGTTGCCGTAAAAATCGGAACTTTTGATATTTCAATAAGACCTTATGAGGATTGCTGCACAGTATTTGTAGCAAAACACCCTGAAACAAAGCCAAAAAGAAGTATTATTGAGGCTATTGAAAGAAAAATTGAGGGTCTTGATGATGATATTTTGAAGGCTTGTGAAAAAGCTGAAATAATAGAATTTTAAGGAGGTTTTTTTATGAAAGGCAGATTATTTTTGTTAATATCCGGAATAATTATGATAATAATGGGAGCTATATCTTTAATATCATCTGCTGTATCTTTGCCTATGGTTTTTGGCTTTGATATAATTTTTGATAATTACAGATATATTTTAATGGATGCAACATTGCAGACTCCTCAAATGGAACCTATTATTAATTTTATGCTAAAATTTTTAACCTTTGAGGCTATGCTTTACGGTGTGATTTTTAGTTTAGTTATGGCTGTAACTAATATTGTTGCGGGAATTTTTGGTGTAAGATTTAATAACAGAAAAGATAAGGCAAATGTATGTCTTGGACTTGGAATTTTAAATATTGTTGTTATATTTTTAGGCTTTGTAATTTATGCTGTTATTACTTCTCCTATAATTCTGCCCTTTGTAATTATTTACCTTGTGCTTCCTATTTTATATGTTATAGGAGCAGCTAAAAATAAATGCCAAAAAATATAATTTAATGGGGTCTTTATGACCTCATTTTCTTTTTGAAAATTTTTACAACATTTTTTATTTACTATTTCAAATTATGTGGTATAATCTAATTAGAGAAGGGAGTAGATAAAATGGATAAAAAAGATAAAGTATATATTTTGGGACATAAAAATCCCGACACTGATTCTATTTGTTCTGCTATTAGTTATGCTTGGCTTAAAAATCAAAAAGAGGATAGGTATATTCCTGCAAGATGTGGAAGTGTAAATGACGAAACAAGATTTGTACTTGATTATTTTAATGTAGAAATGCCTGTATTTGTGCAAAATGTAAGCACTCAGGTTAAGGATATTGAAATAAGAAAGGTTAAGGGTGTAAGCTCTGTTATTTCATTAAAATCTGCTTGGGAAATTATGAAAGCCGATAATCTTGTAACTTTACCTATTATTGCAGAGGATAACAAGCTTGAAGGACTTATTACAGTATCTGATATTGCAAAATCCTATATGGATGTTTACGACAGCTCAATTATTGCTGATGCTAAAACACCTTATAAAAATCTTGTTGAGATTTTAAATGGTGAAATGCTTGTAGGTGATATAAATGATGTTATAACAAGGGGAAAAGTGTTTATTGCAGCAGCGAACCCAGAGCTTATGGAAGATTACATAGCTGAAAATGACATAGTAATTTGCGGTGACAGATTTGAAGCACAGCTTTGTGCAGTTGAAATGAAGGCAGCCTGTGTTATTATTTGCTGTCATAACACAAAGGTATCTCAAACTATACAAAATCTTGCAAAAGAAAAAGGCTGTAATATTATTAAGACAGAATATGATACATATAATGCCACAAGACTTGTAAATCAGAGTATGCCTATAAGGCATTTTATGAGAAAACACGATATTATTACTTTTTCACCAAAGGATTTAATTAATGAAATTCATCCTGTTATGGCTGAAAAAAGACATAGAGATTTCCCTATTCTTAATAAAAATGGGGAGCTTATAGGTATGATATCAAGAAGAAACCTTATTGGTGGAAAAAATAAAAAGGTTATTTTAGTTGACCATAATGAAAAATCTCAGGCTGTTGAGGGTTTAGACGAAGCCGAAATTTTAGAGGTTATAGACCACCACAGAATTGCAGATTTTGAAACAATACACCCAATTTTCTTTAGAAATCAGCCTCTTGGCTGCACAGCAACTATTATTTCTCAAATGTATGATGAGCAGGGAGTTGAAATTCCTCCAAATATTGCAGGAATTTTGTGTTCAGCTATTATTTCTGACACTTTAATATTCTCATCTCCTACTTGTACAGCAGTTGATATAGCTATGGCTAAAAGACTTGCTGATATTGCTGGGATTAATATTGAAGAATATGCAAAGAAAATGTTTAAAGCAGGCAGTAATATTGAAAATAAGAGTGTTGAGCAGATTTTTTATCAGGATTTTAAAATGTTTAACTCAAATGCAACTACCTTTGGTGTAGGTCAGTTCTATATTATGGACGATAATGATATTGCTGTTGTTAAAGATAAGCTTTATGAATTTATGGTTAAAGTAAGAGAAGAAAAAAATGCCGATATGATGTTTTTTATGCTTACAAATGTTATGGAACAGTCATCTAAGATTGTATTTTGTGGTGAAAATGTTTATGATTATTTATCTAATGTGTTCCATACTCCTGAAGAAGAAAATGTTATTTATATGGAAAAATTTGTTTCAAGGAAAAAGCAGTTTATACCGGCTATGATTAGTGTTTTAAGTACAGAGGGAGCAAATTAAAAAATTTTTAAAGTAATGCACCTTTTGTCACCTAAAACTGTGTTATAATATAAAATGTAGAAACGCATCTTAAAAAGGTGCGTTTTTTTATTATAAAAAAGGAGGGAAATTTATGGAAAATTTCAAATTTGATATTGAACTTTTAAAGGTTGCCATAAGCTATGTGGCAGCCTTTTTTGCTGCCCATTTTGCAGGCAGCTATAAGCATATTATTGTGCTTATTATTTTTATTTTAACTGATACTGCTATTGGTTGGCTTGTTTATAAAAAACTTGGTCAATGGCAAAGCAGTAAAGCAAGATGGGGCTTTGTGGGAAAAATTGCAGAGCTTACCTTAGTTAGTTTGCTTTATATGCTTGACTGGTTATTTGAAACAGACTGTC
>JBJFFW010000168.1:0-3850 GCA_051892075.1 Lachnospirales bacterium | reverse complement strand
AGTTATTCTGTTTATGATTTTACTGATAATCCTGTTGGGACATTTTTTATTAAAAAGGGAGAAATTTGTTTAAGTGGCTTTTGTAAAATGCCTTGGTTAATGGATAAGCCTTGGGAATAGGCTTTGGTTATGTTTGTAGCGAAAATGATTATCTGATAAGCTATTGACTAAAAATAAAAAATGTGATAATATAAAAACACAAGAGGGAAATAACAAGGCTTATTGTTACCCCCTCACAGATTATTTAGTTATTATAAATAACCGCCTATGTCTGCAAACTGGGGCGGTTATTTTTTTAATAAAATTATTATGATTATTAGTAATGTTAAGTATGTAATTACTTCATTCATAATACCTACCCCCTTTCCTAACAAATATAGGGGAGTGGGGGCAAACAAACCGCCTTGCTATTCCATTGTGCAAAGAAAATTATAGCAGAAAAAACATATAAATACAAGCATATAATAATATAAAGGAATTGAAAAAAATGATTACTAAATAAGCTGTTGACTAAAAATAAAAAATATGATAATATAAAAACACAAGAGGGAAATAACAAGGCTTATTGTTAGCCCCTCACTGTAACGATAACCGATTAATAAAGTAACCGCCTAAAGTTGGTAGCTCGGGGCGGTTATTTTTTTAATAAAATTATTATGATTATTAGTAATGTTAAGTATGTAATTACTTCATTCATAATACCTACCCCCTTTCCTAACAAATATAGGGGAGTGGGGGCAAACAAACCGCCTTGCTATTCCATTGTGCAAAGAAAATTATAGCAGAAAAAACATACAAATACAAGTGTAATAATAATATAAAGAATTGAAAAAATGATTACTAAATAAGCTATTGACTAAAAATAAAAAATGTGATAATATAAAAACACAAGAGGGAGCAACCAAGCAGGTTGTACCTCATACAAGTTGAGTTATTTTAACCGCTCTATGTACCAGATAGGGCGGTTATTTTTTTATGTATATAATAATCAATAATATCAAAAACAATATAATTTGAATATCATCCATAATACCTACCCCCTTTCCTAGTAAATAGGGGAAATGGGGAAAATAGCCGCTTTCACTATTCCGTTGTGCATAAAAAATTATATCAATAAATGCGTGAAAATACAAGTTCAAACTGTATTTATTAAATTGGGATTGACCATAGGTCAATCCCATTAAAAGTTTTTGCCTAGCTTTTTTCAAAAAGCTAGTAGGGGTTCGGGGATAAAATCCCCGATACAAAATCAAAAATTAGAAAATAAATCTGAAAAAGACCAAAACCACCTAGAATTCCCGTTACAAATCTTCTTATATTAGTAGACTCTTTAATATTAATTCTTTGAATAAACCAATCAAAACCCATAATTAAAATTAGGATAATGCTGTATAAGAAATTAAGTCTAAAGCCTAAAATACCACAAATTAATGACAAAATTTGTCCCACATATACACCACAGCATCTTGCGCATAGTGGGAAAATATAGCCATTTAACTTAAAACATCTCTGGGGAATTTGATGGCAGCCACTATGGTCGCCAATGTAATTAAAAGTCTTTTTTAAAATCGATGTCCACAATTTTGGCATACATTAACCACCTTTGTTTTTGTGCTTGTACCACCGGTATCACCGCAAAGACCACATAAAATTCCAGGTACACTAAAAAGCAAATACCCTAAAAAAGACAAAAGACAATCAAAACCACAGCAACCATTATTTGATGTATGGGTTTCGGTTTCTGTAGCTGTTATAACTCTATCACTTCCGCATTTTGGACAATACATAAAAATCCCTCCTAAAAATAATTATGTAATCAGTATACAATATAATTCATAAAAAAACAAGGCACAGAAAAAATCTGTGCCTAATTTTAATGATTTACTGTTTTTCTACAGAAAGAGTAACCTTTTCGCCATTAATATTCCATTCTTTATTAATATCTGAAATACCTTCGCAAATATCATCAGCAAGAACATCTCCTGAAATAGAGTCCTTATTATCTTCAAATATCTTAGCAATCACATCGTTACCCTTGTAGTAAACCTTAATTCTGTCAAGAACTTCAAAATCAGCTTCTTTTCTCATAGTCTGAATTTTTGAAACAAGCTCTCTAACGAAACCTTCTTCAATTAATTCATCAGTAAGAGTTGTGCTTAATACAACAGTTGTGGATTTATCACTTTCAGCAACAAATCCCTCAGCTTGAGCTGTATCAGTAAGAACATCATCTTCACTAAGTTCAATATCTGTACCGTCAATAGTAAACTTAATAACACCATTAGCCTTTAATTCAGCCATAAGGGCATTACCGTCACCATTTTTAAGATATTCGCCAATAGCAGGTACAAGTTTACCATATTTTCTGCCTAAAGTTCTTAACTGTGGCTTAAATGTGTAGCTTGTAAACTTAGAAGTATCTTCAACAAATTCAATATTCTTAACATTAAGTTCATCAAGAATAATATCAAAATATTCACTATCAAGAACCTTATCAGCCTTAACATACATATTGCCAATAGGCTGTCTGTTTTTAATAGCTGAAGTGTTTCTTGCAGCTCTGCCGGCTACAACGATTGATAAAACAAGGTCCATATTGTGTTCAAGTTTTTCATCAATCATATCTTCGCATACTTCTGGGAAGTCGCAAAGATGAACAGATGCAGGAGCATTGTTATCAACTTTCTTAACTAAGTTTTGATACATATTTTCAGCCATAAATGGAGTAAATGGAGCAGATAACTTAGCCATAGTAGTAAGAACAGTATATAAAGTCATATAAGCATTAACCTTATCCTGTGGCATATCCTTACCCCAAAATCTTTCTCTTGACCTTCTTACATACCAGTTAGAAAGTTCGTCTACAAAGTCAGCCATAGCTCTTGCAGACTCAGTAATCTTATAATTTTCAAGACTCTTATCAACATATTTTACAAGAGAATTAAGCTTAGATAAAATCCACTTATCCATAGGTGGAAGTAAAGAATAATCTAACTTGTAATTAGTTGGGTCAAATTTATCAATATTAGCATAAAGTACAAAGAAAGCATAAGTATTCCACAGAGTACCCATAAACTTTCTCTGATATTCATTTACATTCTTTTCATCAAATCTGTTAGGAAGCCAAGGAGCAGAGTTAGCATAGAAATACCATCTTACAGCATCGGCACCCTGATTATCAAGTACAGTCCAAGGGTCAACAACATTTCCAAGATGCTTACTCATTTTTCTTCCGTCTTTATCCTGAACATGACCTAATACAATAACATTTTTATATGGACTCTTATCGAAAATAAGAGTAGAAATAGCCATAAGAGTATAGAACCAACCTCTAGTCTGGTCAATAGCTTCAGAAATAAAGTCAGCAGGATAATTTTCATCAAAAATTTCCTTATTTTCAAACGGATAATGCCACTGTGCAAAAGGCATTGAACCGGAGTCAAACCAGCAGTCAATAACTTCTGAAACTCTGTGCATCTTACCGCCACACTTTGGACAGTTAAGTAAAACTGCATCAATATATGGCTTATGAAGTTCAATATCATCAGGGCAGTTGTCGCTCATTTCCTTTAATTCGGCAATAGAGCCAATAGTGTGCTTATGACCACACTCACATTCCCAAATAGGAAGTGGAGTACCCCAGTATCTTTCTCTTGAAAGACCCCAGTCAATAACATTTTCAAGGAACTTACCAAATCTACCGTTTTTAATGTTATCAGGCATCCAATTTACAGTATCATTATTTTTAAGAAGCTTATCTTTAACCTTTGTCATTGCAATAAACCAAGTATCTCTTGCATAGTAAAGAAGTGGTGTATCGCATCTCCAACAGAATGGATAATCGTGTTCA
>JBJFFW010000167.1:0-3859 GCA_051892075.1 Lachnospirales bacterium | reverse complement strand
TTTAATGGGGTTAAAACTTTTATGCGTATGCAGTATAGTAAAAATCTTGATAATGTTGATTTTGCTGTTGTAGGTATACCTTTTGATACAGGTGCATCTTATAGAGTAGGTACAAGATTTGGACCTACAGCAATAAGAGAAATGTCCTGCCTTGCAGCAAAGCCTTACAATCCTGTTTTAAATGTAGATATATTTGGTGAGTGTAATGGTGTTGATTATGGTGATGTAAGTAATATACCTGGCTATATTGATGAATCTTTTGAACTTATTAAGGAAGATATGCAAAAAATATTTGAAGCAGGAGTTATACCAGTTGCAATGGGTGGTGACCATAGTGTAACACTTCCTGAATTAAGAGCCTGTGCTGCTGTTTACGGTCCTGTTGCCTTAATTCACTTTGATGCTCATTATGATACAATACCTGAATATTTTGGAAAACCTTATAATCATGGTACACCTTTCCACCACGCAGCTATTGAGGGTCTTGTGGATACATCAAGTTCAATACATATTGGTATAAGAGAAGGCCTTTACAGTGGTGAAGATGCAAAACATTCTGATGAATTAGGCTATCAGTGCATTAATGCCCACATTATGCACGAAATGAAAAACAGTGAAGTAATTGAGGCTATTAAAAATAGAGTTGGAGATAAAAAGGCATTTCTTACATTTGATATTGATTTTCTTGACCCGGCTTATGCACCGGGAACAGGAACTCCTGTACCTGGAGGATTTTCAACAGCTGATGCTCTTGCAATAGTAAGAGGTTTAAAGGATTTGAATATTGTAGGCTATGATATGGTTGAGGTTTCACAGCCTTATGACCACGCACAGATTACATCTATTGCAGCAGCAGGAATTATGCAGGAATTTATATCACATATAGCTTATCGTAAAATGAAAAATAAATAATGTGGTGATGTAATTGAAAGATATTATTAAAAGTGTAGGAATTGACATTGGTACGACTACAACACAGATTATATTCAGCAGTCTTGTAATAAGTAATAGGGCAGGATATGGTATTATTCCAAAGGTTGAAATTATTTCAAAGGAGATAATCTACAAAAGTCCTGTCTATTTTACACCTCTTTTAAATGAAAATGAAATAGATGGATTGGCTGTAAAAAAAATAATTGAAAAAGAATATGAAAATGCAAATATAAAGCCTGAAGAACTTTCTACCGGAGCTGTTATTATTACAGGAGAAAGCTCAAGAAAGGATAATGCAGAAAGTGTTGTAAATGCTATATCTTCTTTAGCAGGAGATTTTGTAGTAGCTATTGCAGGACCTAAGCAGGAATCAGTTCTTGCGGGAAAGGGTGCAGGTGCTGATGATTATTCAGCAGAAATAAGAGGACTGGTAGCAAATTTGGATATAGGAGGAGGCACAACAAATATAAGCCTTTTTAATAATGGAAAGCTTGTAGATGCCACCTGCCTAGATATTGGAGGCAGGCTCATAAAATGTCATAACGGTACAATTACATATATTTCAGAAAAGATAAAAAAGCTTATTGATGCTTTAGGACTTAATTTGTCAGTTGGTGATGAATTAACAAGTGAAAATGCAACATTTATTACTAATGCTATGAGTTTTATACTTGCATTTGCTTTGGGAGATGAAAATAGTGCAGAAGAAGCTCCTAAAGAATTATTAAATAACAGAGATTACTGGCTTGATTATTTTCTTGTAAATGACAGACTTAAATATAAGGCTGATGTTATTACTTTTTCTGGAGGAGTTGCTGATTGTATATGGAATAATTATGATAATTTTTCCTTTGGTGATATAGGTGTTTTTCTTGGAAAATCAATTAATAACAATGGGTATTTAAAGGCTCATTTTGGTAAAAGAACAAAGGAAACTTTAAGAGCTACTGTTGTAGGTGCAGGTAATTTTAGTATGGATATTACAGGATGCACTATAGAGTATACAAATTGTAAGCTGCCTGTTAAAAATGTTCCTGTATATTTTATTGACTGGGATAATGAGGATTACAATAGTCTTGAGGTAAAGCTTAATAAAAAGCTAGATATAATTAAGGAAGAACTAATTGAAAGCAAGCCTATTGCTTTATCAATGAAAGGTCCAAAATGTCCTACATTTTATGAAATTGAAACAATGGCTGAAATCTTATACAAGGGTCTTTTAAATTTTGCTGATGAAGGCAGACTTATTGTTATTATTCTTGAAAATGACATAGGAAAGGCTTTAGGTCAGGCATTAAAGAGAAGATTTATTAAAGGTACAGCACTTATATGTATTGACGGTATATCAACAAATGAAGGTTCTTATATAGATATTGGTGAGCCTTTGTCAGGAGGCAGTGTACTTCCTGTTGTGATAAAAACTCTTGTATTTAATATGTAAAAGAGGTGTGATATGAATTTAAAGGTATTATTAAGTGGAAAAATATTTCAGTTTTCATCTGTAAGAGAGGTTATGGCTAAGACTAATGGTGTAAAATCAGGTGACAGTCTTGCAGGTATTGCTGCCAAGTCAACTCTTGAAAGAATTGCTGCAAGGCTTGTACTTAGTGACCTTACAGTTAAGGATATAAGGGAAAATCCTGCTGTACCCTATGAAATAGATTCTGTAACAAGAATTATACAGGATGATATTGATGAAAATGTTTATAGAAAAATATGCAATATGACAATAGGTGAGTTAAGAGAAAAACTTCTTGATACATCAACAACAGGAGATATGATGCTTGAAATAGGCAGAGGTCTTACAAGTGAGTGTATTGCAGCAGTATGCAAACTTATGGGTAATCTTGACTTAATGTATGCAGGCAGAAAAATGAATATAAAAGCTACCTGTAACACAACTATAGGTGGTGCAAATATTATGGCAAGCAGATTGCAGCCAAATCACCCTGTTGATGATGCAAGAGGTGTCAGAGCATCTGTACTTGAAGGTCTTTCTTATGGTATAGGTGATGCAGTAATAGGTCTTAATCCTGCTATTGATACTGTTGATAGTACAATGAATATATGGGGTGTTTTAAATGAGATAAAGGAAAAATATGAAATTCCTACTCAAACCTGTGTATTATCTCATATTACGACACAGATGAAGGCTATTGAACTTGGAGGAAAGGCTGATTTATGTTTTCAGTCTATTGCAGGAAGTCAAAAGGCTATGGAGGCTTTTGGTGTAAATGGCTCTATGCTTGAAGATGCAAGGCAGATGTTTATTGAAAATGGTACTGCAAGGGGTAATAATGTAATGTATTTTGAAACAGGCCAGGCTTCAGAGCTTTCATCAGATGCTCATTATAATTGGGACCAGGTTACTATGGAATGTAGATGTTATGGTCTTGCAAGACATTATAATCCCTTTCTTGTAAATACTGTTGTAGGATTTATGGGTCCTGAATATCTTTATGACAGCAAACAGCTTCTTCGTGCCGGATTAGAAGATGTTTTTTGTGGTCATTTACATGGTTTACCTATGGGTTGTGATGCCTGTTATACAAATCATATGCCTACAGACCAGGACGATATTGAAAATCTTATTGTTATGCTTACAAATGCAGGCTGTCATTATTTTATGGGACTTCCTCAAGGTGATGATGTTATGCTTATGTATCAGTCAACAGGCTTTCACGATATAGCAGCAGTAAGAGAAATGCTTGGCAAACACCCTATTTCAGAATTTGAAAAATGGCTTATGAAATATGAAATATGGGACGGGAAAAAGCTTGGAAGAAATGCTGGCGACCCTACAATTTTTATTTCGTAAAGGAGGATTTATATGTCAGATATAATTGATTTAATGGCTGAACCTATAAATAAATTAGTGTGCTATAACAATATTAAATCGCCTGATGTTCTTGATGGTTTAAAAGAG
>JBJFFW010000166.1:0-3863 GCA_051892075.1 Lachnospirales bacterium | reverse complement strand
AACCTCCTTATATTTATAATTAATGCCTAAACGGCAAAGCACCTTGAACCTTTTTGTATATAAAAATGGAGATATTATTTTATATATAGGGGGAAAATAGCAAAAAGAAAAAATTATTGATAATATCTCCACTTTTTACTTACACCACTTTTTCAAGTCTGACATTTCCTTTAAGGCTATCTAAATACATTAGTCCTGATATGACTTTACCAAGCATCACATAATCCTTTGATAAAATGTAATCATCATAAAACAAAGCCAAATATCCCCATGGTGCGTAAAACATCAAATCACCTTTAGATGGACAATAATTATCTAAAGTAGTGTCAATCCAATATTTTTTATTAATATAGGCTATTTTTTCTGTTCTACTATAATCATTAAAATTTAAAACTATAGGTAGTTCTTTTATCAGTTCTCTTGTAACAATATTATCGTCTAATTTAACTATAATTTCCTTATCATCAAAAATCAGCTTAATATTATTCATAGATTCACCTGACCTTTATTCATCATTTTTTATCACATTAATTTTCAAAGAAGAATAGTTTTCATCAAGAGAAAAATTCTTTTCTATTCCTTCTGTTATAAATATTTTTTTATCTTGAGTAATTATAATCATTTCAAAATCATTATTTTGTTTCCAATAATTTATTGCCTTATCATATCCCATTACAAATAATGCCGTTGACAAAGCATCACAAGTTTACACTCAGTGCCTATTACAGTTACAGATGCAAGTCCATTGTCAACAGGAAGCCCTGTTTCAGGATTTATTATATGACAATACTTTTTGCCATTTTCGTCTTCAAAAAATTTTTCATAATTACCTGAAGTAACAACAGAGCAATCAGAAATTTCCAATACGCCTATATTTCCATCACTAAAAGGGCTTTTTAAGCCAATCTTCCAATTTGAATCATCCGGCTTTTTTCCTATGGCACAAACATTGCTTCCAAGATTTATAAGTCCTGATTTTATACCATTATTTTTAGCAATATTCACAGCTATATCTCCTGTATATCCTTTGCCGACGGCACCTAAATCAATCTCCATATTATCAGGAACACTGACTTTGTTATCATTTATTTTGATATTACTGTAACCAACATTTTTTAGGAGTGTAGTAATTTCTTCATTTGACGGAATTTTATAGGCTCCTGTTGTAAATCCCCATTCTTTTATAACCGGATATAGTGATATATCAAGGGCACCGTTTGTTTTTTCCGACATATTAAGTGCAAAATTTAATATATCTGCAGTTTCTGAGCTTATAACTGTTTCATTATTCGATGAATTGTTAATGCTGTATATTTCACTGCCTTCTATGGTTGTTGACCACATATTTTCAAGCTTATTAATTTTGCTCTCAACATCATCGGCAGCCTTTTCAGCATTCTCGCCATATAAATCAAGAGTTATGTATGTATCCATAGCAAATATGGTGCTGCTATGTTTTTCCAAGTCATTCTTATTGCTGCACCCTGTGACAATAAGAATCAATAAAGCAGATATTAATACCTTAATTTTAGTTTTCATATCTAAAACCCTCTTAATTTTACTTCTTGCATAACCTTAAAGTCTTAGCAATATAATAGGCAATAAATACAAACAGCCCCATAATTGCTATGTATTCTGCAAAATAGCTTATGGCTGACTGCTCATAATTAAAATAAGCATAATCATTAAGCAATAAAAGATTACGCACAATATCGTGTTTAATTAAGCCATAAACACCATAAACCGCAATAAGAACAGCAAATACTTTTAAAGCAATTGTTTTAAATTTACTTATCTTGCCTAAGTTTACAATTATCATATTCCAATGTAATCCAATATGGAGTGACATAAGTACAAATTCCCAATAGGAAGTAAAAAAATGAAGTTTTCTTGCAAAAGAAATTGAAAATTCTATATCTAAGAAACCAAACACATAATGTGACAGTATTATTCCGCTTATCATTAACCCTATCATTGAAAACAACACCAAAATATTTATAGCACTCATCATTATGCGGTAAAGCGTATATTTGCCTTTTGTAACATTTCTATACCACTTTATATTTAAAATATTATGTATTATAAAAAATACAAACATAGCTGTCCCAATCCACTCATGAGCAAATTGTCCGGTAATTTGAAAAGCCATTAAAAGCAATGATAAAACTGTCATTGTACAATCTGTTATTATTCTTATTTTTTTCATTGCATATTCTCCAAACATTGTAAATCAATTTTTGAGAAGAGCCTGAGTCCATTCCTTTACATCACTTTCAGCATTTGCAACATTATTTCTGGATACAGACAAGCCTTCTTCAACAACCGTAGCATTAGGCTCTAATTCTTTAATGGCACTTATAGTCGACGAAAAGCTGCTGCCTCCATGAGTTACAAAAGGAATTATTGTTTTTCCGCTAAAGTCATATTCATCAAAAAATGTATATAAAGGCATAGGTAAATCAGCATTCCAGTTTGGATATCCAACAAAGACTATATCATAATCATCTATATTTTCAATTTTTGAAATAAGCTCAGGTCTTGCATTTTCGTTTTTTTCGTTATATGCAAATTCAAGCAGTTCATCATGGGTACCAGGGTAGGTTTGTACGGTTTCTATTTTAAATAAATCGCCTCCAATATTTTTCTGAATTTCATTTGCAATAAACTCCGTATTGCCTACAACACCGCTTTCACTTGCAACTCTGCTTGCACCTGCGACAGTATCTACACCGTCAGTTTCAGGCACTGTAAAATATGTAATTAAAATTTTACTTCCATTATCTGACATATCACTTTCCTGATTATCTGTACTACCTTGAGTTTTTGAAATTACACCTTCACTTGGCATTTTCTGTACATTACTACTGCAAGCAGAAAAAGAAAATAATGTAAAAACTGCCAAAGATAATATCGCCATTTTTTTCATATAATCATCCCCCTGTTAAATTTCCTTACCCATTCTGTAAGCATCTTCCATAGCAGGATTACCAATAATATCACCTATTTGCCATGCACCCGCACCATAAACTACACCTTTAACCTTTGCACCGTTAATACAATCAGTTAATCCATATAAACTGTCAATAGCTCGTTCTATAGCAGGTTTTTCTTCTGCTGCTGTAGCAATAAAATAAAAATCCTTATTATTAAGAGTCTCAGGATAATAGCAAGGCAATGTACGGTCAATCATAGTTTTAATCTGTCCGTCTACGGAATAAAAGTAAACAGGTGTTGCCAATACAATCACATCTGCCTCTCCCATTTTATCCAAAATTTCTGTCATATCATCCTTTTGAACACATTTTCCTGTCTTTTTACAGGCATAGCAGGCTGTACAAAAATTAATTTGTTTATCACACAGATATATTTTTTCTGCAATATTGCCCACCTCTGTACAGACCTTAATAAACTGATTGCAAAGCGTATCTGAATTACCGCCTTTTCTTGGACTTCCACATATAACTAAAACTTTTTTATTCATTATTTGCACCTCTTTCATAATTTTTGAGTTACTGTTTCAATAAACCTATTTCTTCAAGCCAAGGCTCTATTGAATTTATATCATTACACTTAACAATTTTCACTATGTAATCACCTCACACTAAACCGTAAGAGAACTTAAATATTCAAGCGTCCATTGAACCGCCTGTTCAAATTCCTGTCCCGAAAATCCATGTCCCGCTCCCGAAATTACTTCTAATGTCGCAGAATAATATTCATTTACAGCCTGTTCTGAATATGAAAGCGGAACAATGTCATCAGCATCTCCATGTATGATAAGTACATCCTTATCAAAACCGCCTATATTCTCATACACATTATAGTCAAGCAAATTTTCAAAATATGTACGCCCTACTGTCATC
>JBJFFW010000165.1:0-3882 GCA_051892075.1 Lachnospirales bacterium | reverse complement strand
AAAAAATGTCAGTATAAAAATTGGTGAAGTAAAAATATTCATGCGTATGTCCTGAATTATATCATTTTAATATTGACAAATGCAAATTTTAATGTTAGTATTATGTTAAATAAATATTTACTTATCAAGAGTGGCGGAGGGACTAGGCCCTATGATGCCCGGCAACCGGTCTTTATGACAGCGGTGCTAATTCCTACGGGTTATTCCGAAAGATGAGTTTTTTAGAATAAGCCCAAGAATAGGGCTTTTATTTTTTATAGAGTTTTACTTATCTTTGTATATATTTATTTAGAATTTTTAAAATTTGAAAGGAGAAATTGTAAATGAAGAAATTTTTTACTTCAGAATCAGTAACTGAGGGACATCCTGATAAAATCTGTGACCAGATTTCAGATGCTATTCTTGATGCTATTTTAGCTAAAGACCCTATGGCAAGAGTTGCTTGTGAAACTATGACATCTACAGGTCTTATTATGATTTCAGGTGAAATTACAACTAATTGCTATGTAGATATTGACACTATTGCAAGAGAAACTGTAAGAGAGATTGGATATGACAGAGCTAAATACGGCTTTGACTGCGACAGTTGTGCAGTTTTAACTTCTTTAAAAGGACAAAGTCCTGATATAGCTCAAGGTGTTAATTCATCTCTTGAGGCTAGAAATGGTGAGGCTGAAGAATTTGACACAGGTGCAGGTGACCAAGGTATGATGTTTGGTTTTGCATGTGATGAAACTGAGGATTTAATGCCTATGCCTATTTATTATGCTCACAAGCTTACTAAAAAGCTTAGTGAAGTTAGAAAAAACGGCACTATTCCTTATTTAAGACCTGATGGCAAAAGCCAAGTAACTGTTGAGTATGATGATGATAAGGTAGTAAGAATTGACAATGTTGTTATATCTACTCAGCACGCTCCTGAAGCAAGCCACGAAGAAATTGAAAAGGATATAATCGAAAAGGTTATTAAAGTGGTTATTCCTGAAAACTTACTTGATGAAAATACTAAATATTATGTAAACCCAACAGGCAGATTTGTAATTGGTGGCCCACAAGGGGACTGTGGTCTTACAGGAAGAAAAATTATTGTAGATACTTACGGTGGTTATGCAAGTCATGGCGGCGGTGCTTTTAGTGGTAAGGACCCTACTAAGGTTGACCGTTCTGCTGCTTATGCTGCAAGATATGTTGCTAAAAATGTTGTGGCAAGTGGTATTGCTAAAAAATGTGAAATTCAGCTTGCTTATGCAATAGGTGTTGCTCAGCCTTTATCTATTTATGTAAACACTTATGGAACAGGCAAGGTAAGTGATGATAAAATTGTGGAAGTAATTAAAGAAAACTTTGATTTAAGACCTGCTGCCATTATTTCAGGCTTTTATTTAAGAAGACCGATTTATAAACAAACTGCATCTTATGGTCATTTTGGAAGAACTGATATTAATGTTCCTTGGGAAAAGACAGATAAGGTAGATGTATTTAAAAACTTATAATCACAGTAAAAAATCGTCAACCAAAAAGGTTGACGATTTTTATTGCATATTTTTTAGCTTAAACCAAAATTCACACCCTTTGCCCTCCTCACTTTCAACTCCAAATATAGCCTTATGGGATAATAATATTTCCTTTGAAATAGCAAGTCCAAGTCCTGAACCTAGGGCATTTCTTTTTTGTTGTTTCATAGTGAAATATTTATCCCAAATATGGGCAAGCTCCTCTTTTGGAATACCTTTTCCGTAATCTCTTATTTTAATTACAGCTTCGTCATTTGTTTTATTTAAGGTAATATCAATTTTTTTAATATTTCCCGAATGAGTTAAGGCATTATCTATGAGATTATATAAAACTCTCTCAATTTGTTTTTTATTTCCATATACAAATACATTTTCATCAATATAAGACTTAATTTCACATTCCTTATTATTACATAATTTAGAAAATTGAGTAATTATACTTTCAGTTAAATTACTTATATTGAATTTTTCATATTCTGTGTGATTTTTTTCAAAATGTAATGATGAATACTCTAAAATATCATTTACAAGAGCTGTTAATCTGTCAGTTTCTTTTATAATAACAGCTAAATCTTCTTCACACTCTTTTTTATTTTCCCAAGAAAAATCATAAATAGATTCGGCATAGCCTTTTATCATAGTTAAAGGAGTTCTTAAATCGTGGGAAATATTAGCTAAAAAATCAAGTCTGAACTCATCGGTTTTTCTAAGTTCCTCTGCTGTGTAATTTAATGTATCAGCCAAAGCATCAAGCTCTTTGCAAAAGCCCTTTTTAAATTCACAGTCAAAATCTCCCTTTGCCATTTTCTTTGACTCATTTGATAGAATTTCAACAGGCTTACTAAATCTGTGCGAGGCAAAAAATGCTATAATCATACTTATTATAAGGGAAATAATTGTTGTCCATATAAGCTGCATACGAATTATACCTACTGTGCCACCAATAGCCTCTAAAGATGATGATATGTATAAAACAACAGTATTTTCCCCAACATTATTTGACTTTGCCCAATTTTCACTTAAAAACATTCCATAAATATAAGATGAACCGTTTTCAGTTTTATAGCCAATGGTTTTATCTTCGCTTTCAGATAATTTATCCAAAAAAGAGGAAAAATCTCTCGGCAGATTTCTTGATGCACCTATTTGCCAGTTTTTTAACCTTCCCTCTTTAAAATAGGCATTGTTGCTTTGGTTATTTGAACTGTTTTTACTATGCTCCTTATATAAATTAAAATGTTCATCAGTATTATAAATAACTTTTCCATTTTCATCTGTAAGAAAAATAAGTAAAGAATTGTTATAAGCCAAGGTATCAATATAATCAAATATATTGGTGTTTTCTTCTTCATTTAAAATTTTATTTGCTGCCTTTTCTACATTTTTAACAGCCATGGAATTATAAAAATTCTGCAAAAATACTGTTTGTAAAAGCCATAGTATTACAAACATAATAGCCATTAAAAAAGCAAAATAAGTCCATAATTTTACTCCAAAGGATTTAACTTTCAAATTTATATCCCACCCCTCTTATGGTTTTAATATAATTTCTGTATTTTCCAAGTTTTCCTCTTAAAAGTTTTACCTGCCAATCTACAGTTCTGTCATCGCCTATGTATTCATAACCCCATACTTTATCTAAAATTTGCTCTCTTGTAAGCACAATTCCTTTATTATTTACAAAACAAATAAGAAGGTCATATTCTTTTGCAGTAAGTTCAGCTTTTTTGTTATCTACAAATACATTTCTTCCGGGTATATCTATTTTTAATCCTCCAAAATCCATTATTTTATTATTTTTTTCTTCACTAGACTTTTTATGTCGTTTTACAATTACATTTACCCTTGCCATTAATTCTTTAGGAGAAAAAGGCTTAACAACATAATCATCAATACCTACTTCAAAGCCAAAAAGTTTATCTATTTCAGTTCCCTTAGCTGAGAGCATAAGTATTGGAATATCTTTTATTTCCTTAATTTTTTTACAGGCTGTAAAACCGTCCATTTCTTCCATCATAATATCCATTATTATAATGTCAAAATCATTGTTGCCACAAATTGTAACGGCATCTAAGCCATCACTTGCCTCTGTAACTTCATAGCCCTCTCTTTCGGCATATCTTCTCACAAGCCTTCTTATATCCTCCTCATCATCACAAACAAGTAATCTGTTCATAAATATTCCTCCATAAAAATTACTTTATTAGTATAATTGTAATTAAGTTTTATTAAATTTTCCTTAAATCAAATTAAAAGTTTAATATGAAATTGCAAATAACCCATTAGTTTATAAAAAACCAATGGGTTATTAGATTTGGGATGGTTACTATGATTTTTACTTATAAACAAAAATTATTATTTTGAAAAT
>JBJFFW010000164.1:0-3905 GCA_051892075.1 Lachnospirales bacterium | reverse complement strand
CAGTTTGCTGCTGACGGCTATGATGCTGTTTATGCAGTTAAGGCTGCTATTGAAAAGACTAATGGTGATTTATCAAATGAAGCTTTAGTAGGTGCTATGACACAGATTACTGTTAATGGTCTTACTGGTGATATGACATTTGATGAAAATGGTGAGCCTAATAAATCAGCTAAGGTTGCTGTTATTGAAAATGGCGAATATGTTGCTAAGTAATTTAAGTTATTTATAAATAATGGTAATGGGGCTGTTAAATAATTTAATAGCCCCATTTTTAAATTAGTTGGGAGGTGAAAGAATGGACTTTGTGCAACAGTTAATTAACGGTTTAAGTCTTGGCAGTATTTATGCCCTTATAGCCCTTGGTTATACAATGGTTTATGGTATTGCTAAAATGCTTAACTTTGCCCATGGCGATATTATTATGGTTGGTGCTTATGCTCTTTCTGTATCGGCAATGAGCTTTGGCTTTTCATCACCGATACTTTGCATAGTTATACCTATTGTTGTTTGTATGATTACTTGTACAATTCTTGGTGTAGTAATTGAAAAAATTGCATATAAACCTCTTAGAGAAGCCTCACCTCTTGCAGTTTTAATTACTGCTATTGGTGTAAGTTATTTTCTTCAGAGTGTTGCACTTTTGATTTTTGGTTCAAATCAGCAGAAAGTTGATTCTGTTATACCAAATTTATCTATTAATGTTGGTAATGTAACTCTTACTGCTGAGGCAATGATTACTCTTGGTGTAACTATTGTTATTATGATTTTACTTGAGCTTTTTATTACATTTACTAAAACTGGTAAGGCTATGCTTGCTGTATCTGAAGATAAGGGAGCAGCACAGCTTATGGGTATTAATGTAAATAAAACTATTTCCATAACATTTGCTATTGGTTCTTTTCTTGCAGCAATAGCAAGTATATTATATATCTCAAGTTATGGCTTTGTAGGTCCTTATTCAGGTGCAATGCCTGGTATTAAGGCTTTCGTTGCAGCCGTACTTGGTGGTATTGGTTCAATTCCCGGAGCTATGCTTGGAGGAATTATTCTTGGTGTTATTGAGAGCTTTTCAAAGGCTTATATTTCTACAGAGTTAGCAGATGCTATTGTGTTTGCTGTGCTTATTATAGTTCTTCTTGTTAAGCCAACAGGCTTTCTTGGTAAGAAAACAACAACTAAGGTATAAAAAGGTGATATTATGAAAAAGAAAAACATTATTATTGCAGCCCTTGTTTTAGCTGTATATATTTTGATTTTTGCCTTAGTTGAGTCAGGTATGGCAACAAGGCAAATGACTAATCTTCTTGTTCCTATTTGTGTTAATATTATGCTTGCAGTTTCCCTTAATCTTATTGTAGGATTTTTGGGAGAACTTACACTTGGTCATGCAGGCTTTATGTCAGTGGGTGCTTATGCAGGCTGTTTATTTAGTGTTTATGCTAATTTACCTGTTTATATAGAGCTTCCTATAGCTTTTTTAATCGGTGGATTGGTAGCGGCAGTTTTTGGCTTTATTATAGGTATTCCTGCTTTGAGATTAAAGGGTGACTATCTTGCCATTGTAACTTTAGGTTTTGGTGAGATTATAAGAAGTATACTTAATTCTCTTGATATTGTAGGTGGTTCTGGTGGTCTTAAAGGTATTGAAACTGAAAGTAATTTTACAGTTGCTTTTGTTCTTGCCGTAATTACCGTTATTGTTATTACAAATATTATTAATTCAAGAAACGGTAGAGCCATTAAGGCTATAAGAGATAATGTAATTGCTGCTGAATCAGTAGGTGTAAATGTAGTAAGATATAAAATTTCAGCTTTTGTAATTTCAGCATTTTTTGCAGGAATTGCAGGTGTGTTATATGGTATGAATCTTGGTATTTTAAAGCCTGTAACCTTTGATTTTAACAAGTCCATTGAAATTCTTGTTATGGTAGTTCTTGGTGGTATGGGTAATATTTGGGGTTCAATTATAGCCGCTATTATTCTTACTGCTTTACCTGAGCTTTTAAGAAGTTTTGCAGATTACAGAATGTTGTTCTACTCTATAGCACTTATTGTTATGATGATTTTCAGTTCAAATCCTACTATTAAGGAATTTAGAGAAAAATTATTTAATAAGAAAAAGGAGGTTCAATAATTATGGCTTTATTGGAAGTTAAAGATTTAGGTATCTCCTTTGGTGGCTTAAGAGCTGTAGACAAGTTTAATTTAACTATTGAAAGAGGTCAGCTTTACGGTTTAATTGGACCTAACGGTGCCGGTAAAACAACAGTTTTCAATCTTTTAACAGGAGTTTATAAGCCTACAGATGGAAGTTTTGTTTTTGATGGAAAGAGTATAGCAGGCAAAAGCCCTATTGAAATTAATAAAGAGGGTATCGCCAGAACTTTCCAGAATATAAGACTTTTTTCAAATATGTCAGTTATTGACAATGTAAAAGTTGGACTTCACAACAGCTTTAAATCAGGTTTTGTTTCAAGTGTTTTAAGACTTCCTTCTTTTGGAAAAGAGGAAAAGGAAATTACAAAAAAAGCTATGGAGCTTTTAGAGGTTTTTGAACTTCAAGATGAAGCAGATGTACTTGCCTCAAATCTGCCTTATGGTAAGCAGAGAAAACTTGAAATTGCAAGAGCTTTAGCAACAAGACCAAAGCTTTTATTATTAGATGAGCCGGCAGCAGGTATGAATCCTAATGAAACTGCCGAGCTTATGGAAACAATACATCTTATAAGAGATAAGTTTAATATTTCAATTTTACTTATTGAACATGATATGTCCCTTGTAATGGGTATTTGTGAAAGAATTGTAGTTTTGGAATACGGCAGAGTTATTGCTGACGGACTTCCAGAGGAAATCCGTCATAACAAGCAGGTTATAGCTGCTTATCTTGGACAGTAAGGAGGGATAGCATTTATGTTAAAAGTTAATAATTTGAATGTTTATTATGGTGCTATCCATGCTATTAAAAATATTTCTTTTGAAGTTAATCAGGGTGAAATTGTGTCACTTATCGGTGCTAACGGTGCAGGTAAGACTACAACACTTCACGCTGTATCAGGGCTTTTAAGGTCAGCTTCTGGCAGTGTGTCTTTTATGGATAATGACATTACTAAAATGACAGCAGATAAGGTTATGAAGCTTGGCTTAGGTCATGTGCCTGAGGGCAGACGAGTTTTTCAGGAGCTTTCTGTTCATGAAAATTTAATGCTTGGAGCTTTTACTGTAAAAGATAAGGACTTTGTTAAAAAAGAATATAATAAAGTTATGGAGCTTTTCCCAAGACTAGGTGAAAGAAGAAAGCAGTTAGCAGGTACTCTTTCAGGTGGTGAACAGCAGATGCTTGCTATGGGCAGAGCTTTAATGGGAAAGCCTAGTATGATTTTAATGGATGAGCCTTCAATGGGTCTTGCACCTATTCTTGTTAATGATATTTTTTCCATTATTAAAGAATGTAATAAGGACGGCACTACTATTTTACTTGTAGAACAAAATGCAAATATGGCATTGTCAATATCAGACAGAGCCTATGTTTTGGAAACAGGTAAGATTGTAATGGAGGGCAAAGCTAAGGAACTTATGGGTAATGATGATATAAGAAAAGCATATTTAGGTGGCTAATATTCAAATGTATTAAGCTATGGGAAGTGGTTAAATTTATTTTATAGCCAAAATAAATTTTAGGAAAGGAATTTAGGCTTTTCCTAGATTTTAGAATGTGTGGAATTTATATTATAATTAATGATATAGGTTAATATTTTATAAAAATATAGAAAACTGACAATATAAAGAAATGAATTTCCTTTACATTGTCAGTTTTTTTATTCATAAAAATAAGGATTATCAAAATAATAATACGTAAGCGATCAATAATCCCGCGCCTTTCAATCTGTTTGTTGCTATGGTACAAT
>JBJFFW010000163.1:0-3906 GCA_051892075.1 Lachnospirales bacterium | reverse complement strand
AAATATATCAATGTATGCAATAAAAAAAGCCTCATCTCCTATTAGAGACGAAGGCATACATACTCCGCGGTACCACTCTGATTCATTGATAAACAATGCACTTTACCGGATGCTAACACATCCTGCTCTTTTATCGGTGAGCCTCCGTCTTAACCTACTAAAAAAATTCAGCCAAGCCACTCAAAGGCGAGTTCAATTACATCAACCTACTGCCTTACACCAACCGACAGCTCTCTGAAAAGTCTAAATAATCTACTACTCCTTATCATTGTGTTACCATATATTGATATTTGTATTTTATCATTTATTACAGATATTGTCAAGAGGTAAAATAATATGAATTATAAAAGTAGAAAAATTAAAATTTACAATTATTTTATAAGCATTGTGGCTTTTGTAAGTCTTTTTCCACTTTTAACCAAGACAGAAAATGAAATTTTAAAATATATTGAAAAAACTACTGTAATTATACTTCTTTGGGATTATTTTTTAAGGTGGCTTTTAGCAGATAAAAAATTAAAAAAAGGAAAATTAAGCTATGTTTTATACCCTTTAACTCCTTTAGCTTTAATAAATTTTATATCTCTTTTGCCAAATAATAAACTGTGTATTTTAAGAATTGTAAAAATACTTGAAATTTTACCTTATTCAAAGGGATTTAACTATATTATTTCAGTTTTAAAAAAGGAAAAGTCAGTTTTAATGTCAGTCTTTATTTTAGAGGGAGGCTATATATTTTTTTCGGCTTTAATTATGTTTACCTTTGAGCCTTATACATTTAATGATTTTTTTGATGCACTCTATTGGGCTGTGTCTGCTCTTACAACTATAGGCTATGGGGATTTTTGCCCTAAAACTGATTTGGGAAGATTAATAAGTGTAATGCTTTCAATATTCGGTATAGGGGTTATAGCTTTGCCATCGGGTATAATAGTGGCTGGATTTGTTAAGGAATTAAATAACAAAAAATAATACATCAAAATAGGAAGAAAGAGATAATAGACAACAGGTGTTAAGTAATAATTAATTGTTGGTAGTGGATAATGGGTGTTGATATGAGGTATATTGTTGTACTGTGAATTTGTACAAAATTCAACCTTATAATTTGTATAAAATTACGAATTTAGTCATTTTAAACAAAATTAACAAAAATTTCTTTTATTTTACTGAAAATAGGTGTATTATAAGAGTAATCGCTTAAAGTAGGGCGAAAAGATTTTTAGGAGGAAGAAAAAATGAAGAAAGGTTTTAAAAAGGTATTAAGCGTAATGCTTTCAGCTTCTATGCTTTTGTCATGCACACCTTTTACAGGTTTTGCAACTATAGCATCAGCAGCAAATCCTGTGAATATATATACTTGTGCAGGGGCTCAAGAAGCAGCTTATGTTGAATGGGCAGCCGTAGCAGGCACTAACCATTACTATGTTTCATATTCAAAGGACGGTTCAAATTTCACTCAGATTGATGATGAACTTGTAAGACAGTATCCTGACAGATGGAGAGCTGACCTTGTAGGTCTTGCAGCAGGGGATTATACTGTAAGAGTTACTTGTAAGGACGAAAACGGCAGCGTTATTGCTGAAACAGACTCTAATTGTACTGTATTGGCTCAGGACAGAACAGGTTTTACTTTCTCTCCAAAGTCTATTAATTATCAAAATGGTGCAGTGGGTGCTTATAATGCAGACGGTACATTAAAAAGTGATGCTAAGGTTATTTATGTAACAGAGGATAATTTTGATACTATTACTCTTACACTTAAAGATAAAAGTGGTAAGGACTATACAGCAACAGGTGTAGCTGAAATTGTGAAAACTCTTGCAAACGGTGAAAATAAAGGTCATTCAAACCCACCTCTTGCAGTTAGATTTTTAGGTACAATTAAGGACAACCACAATGGTCTTTCATCACCTAATATTCTTGAAACAAAGTCTGAAGGTAACAATGTTGCTGTAGATATTACTTTTGAGGGTGTTGGTGAGGACACATTATTCTACGGACTTGGTATCAGACCAAATGGTATTGCAAGTGTAGAAATCAGAAATATTGCCTTTTATAACTGGCATGATGATGCTATTCAGTTACAGGGTAATGAAAACTCTAATATTTGGGTACATAACAACGATATTTTCTATGGTGAAAACCATGGCGGCGACCAGGTAAAGGGCGACGGTGCTACTGATGTAAAGGACGATTCAAGATATATTACATATTCTTATAATCATTACTGGGATTGTGGTAAGACTTCTCTTTGTGGTATGAAATCAGAAACAGGTGATAACTATATTACTTATCAGCACAACTGGTTTGACCACTCTGATTCAAGACATCCTAGAATTAGAACAATGTTTGTTCATGTTTATAATAACTATTATGACGGCAACGCTAAATATGGTGTTGGTGCAGCAAAGGATTCAAGTGCCTTTGTAGAGGGTAACTATTTTAGAAATTGTAAGCACCCTATGCTTTCATCTTTACAGGGTTCTGACATTATGGAAAACTCTAAAACAGGTGAACCTGATTTTTCAGCAAGCGGTACTTTCTCAAGTGAAAACGGTGGTGTAATCAAGGCTTACAATAACTATATTGAAGGTTCAGATGCAGATAAGTACAATGGCGGTGTAGAGCCTGTATATTATGATGCTAATGATACTAAGACAAATGGTAAGGCTACTCAGTTTGATGCTTACTTAGCACAGACAAGAGATGAAGAAGTGCCTTCAACAGTTAAGGCTCTTGTTGGTGGAAAGACATTTAATAATGCCAATGTAGATAGCTATATTTTAAGTATTCCTTTAGAAGAACCTGCAGTTGCAAGAGATAAGGTTACAGCTAATGCCGGAAGAATTGGCGATGACTTTACATTTGCATTTACTGCTGCAGATGATAAGGATTATGAAATTAACACTGCTTTAGCTACTGCTGTTAAGAACTATGCTGATGATACAAGTGATGATTTTGTATCTATTGGTGGTGCTGCTGACGGTTCAGGTCCTGTTCCTACAGAATCTACTACTTCTGAAACTACAGAATCTACAACAGAAGCTACTACAAGTGATGTTCCTACAGAAACAACTACTGAGGCACCTACAGAAACAACTACTCAGTTTAGTGGTGATAAGGTTGAATTTGGTCAGGCTGAGGCAGGATTTGAGTCTGATAATTCTACTGACACAGGTGCTAACACATCTGTAGTTTATGATGAAGCTACTGATACTTGGAGCTTAACTGATACATCTTCAACTGCAGCAGCAGCTTTAAGATTACCTTTTGAGGCTATTTCAACTGGTAAGGTTTATTTCTCAGCTAATATTACTCCGTCTGTAAGCTCAAGTAAGTGGGCATTTGCACAGATTAGAGGTATGGTTGAAGAAGCTACAGCGGAAAGTGAAATTTTAAGTATTGCAGGTGATACAAGTAAAAACCTTGCAGTAAGAATAAACGGTACTTCTTACGATAGCTTTGACACTACTCTTTTAGCAGGTCATACATATTCTGTAGAAGTTATTATGGATTTAGATAATGGCACAGCAGATGTAACAGTTGACGGTGTAACAAAGCATATTACAGGTATTGAGGCAGAATCTATTACTTCTTTATATGCTGTAACAAGTAAGAGTGGTTCAAGAAATGTAAGTCTTGCAAATATTGCTCTTTACACAGAAAGTGAAAATATTACAGAAACAACAACAGAAGAAACTACTTCTGCTACAGAAACAACAACAGAAGAAACTACAACTGATGCTACAACAGAAACAACAACAGGTGAAACTACTGAAACTACAACATCAGAAGTTGTAACATACGATAGTGATAGCTGGGTAGCAAATGATGACCCTGAACTTCAGGGTGACCCTGTAACATTTGCAGGTAATGAACCAATTTTTGTTGGTAAGAACATAACTG
>JBJFFW010000162.1:0-3957 GCA_051892075.1 Lachnospirales bacterium | reverse complement strand
GTATTCCAATCTAAAATCGTGTCCCCAATCAGATATGCAATGAGCCTCATCAATTACAAAAAGTCCTATATTAGTTCTTTTTATTGTATTTTGAATATCAGTAGAAAACAAAGCTTCAGGAGTAATAAAAACTAAATCAAGCTCATCATCAATCATTGAATCAAGTATGTAATCACGCCTGTCTATTGTTGCACTATTTAAAATTTCACACTTTAAACCCAAATTTTTGGCAGCCTCAAATTGATTATCCATAAGTACAATTAAAGGACTTATAACAATAGTAATTCCCCTTTTGTTTTCTCTTAATAATTTTGTACATATAAAATATACTAAACTTTTACCCCAGCCTGTTCTCTGAACCACAAGAGTTCTCCTGTTTTTTAAAGTGGCCTCTATAGCCTCATATTGACCATCTCTAAACTTAGCATCTTCACCATATAAATCCTTTAATATACTTGTAGTTTCTTCATATATATTATCAATTTTTAGTTTCTTATAAAATATTTTACTAATATATTGACTAAATAATTCCATCTTTAATATTCTCTACTTACCATTCTTCATCATCAAAACCACCGTACTGTTCAGGAGCTTCTCCCACACTCCTAATAACTTCAGCATATTCACAAGGCTTATCTTCAATTCTTAAAACATTACATTGAAAAAGCCATTCATCACCAAAATCAAAAATATATTTAAACTTTTGTTTTTCTTCTAACACACCGCCTATTTCATATTCACTTGTAAATTGGTCTTCATCCTCTATAAAATCAGCATAGTAAGCATCATAAGAACTCCAAGCTTTATTATCCATAAAAAATGCGTGAGCGTGGTCATCATAAAATTCAAAAGCTTCTATTATTTCTTCATGAAGGTCAAAAAGTGTAGCCTTTGATGATATTTTAATATGTCTGTAACAGCCTTTTTTAAGTGAAACAGAAATAATATATGTCTTTTCCGGTGCAGAAAAACTTTCATATATACCTTTTCTATGTATTTTGCTTTTTGACAATTCCTTTTGAACTATCAATTCAATACCAGTTTTATCACAATAATCTTTTAAAAATAATTCAAGCTCTCTATTTTTAATCTTTATTTTTTTAGGCTTTCCATGTTCTTCACATAAATTTTCAATCAATGCTAAAATTATTTCAATTTTATTAGATATAGGAGATATATATGAACTTACATAAATTTCTGATGTTCTTCCATCAATCATTGTTATAAAATAAGGGTAATAATTCCTCTTAATTTTTTCATCATCTTTTATAAGTGTATTAAAATATTCACCATCAAGTTCTATAGTATAATTTTTAGCTTTAAGGTCCCTTACAAATTTTAAGCTGTCATATTCGTTAAAAATAACCTCATCACCATAAAAATTATTAGGTAAATCAAATTTGTAAGGAAAGTTTAGCCATATTTTTGATTCTTTAACATAAGTCCTAACCATGGCTCCTACTTCTTTAAAATCAGCATTAAATTTATCATTTTGTAAAGCTCTAATCATCATTACCAAATGACTAAAGGCTTCATACATAGTTTTAATTTCTTTTTCATTAATTTTTCTTTCTTCATATCCCTCTTTACACTCAAAAAACTCAAATTCAGGAACATTTGTGGCGTTTTTATAGGAAAAACCGTAAAACATACAAACTATTCCATTAATTCTGTTTAATAGTGATAATCTTTCATATTCTGCTTTGGTTTTATTTTCTTTAATTAACCTTCTAAAATTAAGATAATCATTAAAATCAAAGAAACAACCTATGCTAAACATATAGTCACTAAATCCACCTATTGTAAAGCATATAACTTTCTTAGGATTAAGCTCAACTAATAGTAAATCCATAGTATCAATACATTCCCAAGGTTTAGCACTAAATATTTCTTTAGCTACGGTGTTTAATTTCATTAATGGACTATTATTTTCTGATTTTCTTTTCATAAACATACCTCTTAACATAGTATAATATTTTATAATGATAAAATTGCCGATTTTTAATTTTCTTTGTTAAATTATATATTAAATTTAAAGTATTTTCAATATATATGGAATAAACTATACAAATTACTTTTATTTTTAATAAAAAATGGTTGAACAGAATAAGCTATAATCCATTACAACCATTTAAAACATATTTTAAATTTAAAATACTATTTCCATTTAAATTTAAACCACTATATATTTAATTATTAATTTTCCAATATCCTTTTCTTGATGAACCTATTCGAGTAATTATACTTCTTTCTTTTAGTCCTCTTATAATTCTACTAATTTTACGCTCACTTAATCCTAATTTTTCACTAATACTTTTTGCAGTTATATTAGGATTATCTTTAATTATATCTAATAGAATTTTTATATCGCCATTATTGTCGCCATTATTATCGCCATTGGCAATAATAGATAAATTAAAAGGAAATGTTATTTTAATAAAATGGTCAGAAATTTCAAATATATTTCTTCCGTAGTAATTCAAAATTCTACTCATTCCCGAACCTAATTGCTCAACAAGACCTACATCCTTAAATACTCTCATAAGCTCTCTGTTTCGGGGCATACTACTACAACTAAAAAAATCTTCAATACTTTGCCCCGGAACTAAACCACCATAAGAAGTAATAACAATTCTATCACTAAAAATCTCAAATACCGGAGGAATTTCTCTTGAATAATCATTGTGTACAATAGCATTAATAATTGCCTCTCTTAATGGTACCGGCTCAACTAAATTCTTGTCAATTCTTTTACTACTTGTTATTTTTGTCTTAGTTTTATTTTCAATTGACATTTTATCAAGGACCTTATAAGTTGCTTTAATCAATGAACAATATCCATATTCCTCATTTTCAATTAAATCAACCTTATCCCTACCTGCATATTTTGCTACTTTAATAGAAACTGCATTTTCATCAGCTAATAAATATGCAACATAATTATATTTGTCTTCAGGTGTCAACAGTTCAAGACTATTTGCAAATTTTGAATTCAACTCAAAGCCTCTTTCTAAATAATAAATCCTAAGCTGTGCAAAAGTTAAATCCTGCCTTGGTGATAAGATGTTTCTAAGAGTTGTATGAATTCTTTTAGAATAAAATTCATCTATAATCGCGGTTGTCATCGGTTGAGTTGAGGTTCCAATTCTCATAAAACAACCATTAGGTGACATGCCTTTATTTTTTATATAATAAGGCTTTTCAAGTCCACTAGAAATAATTATTTTAAGTACTGATTTATTTTCAATTACATCTAATATAATATCAAACAAGCCCAAAGTTGAAGGTAAAATATTATTTTTAATTCTGTCAGCTATTCTAAGCTGTAATTCATCCATATTATCAATTTCAACAGGATGTCCATTATCATCAAGTCCTATATATAAAACTCCACCTTCTTGATTATTCAGAAAAGCAACAATTTCTTTCTCAAACTTATCATTTAACTTTCTATTAAACTCCACTCTATTGCTTTCTCGCAACATACAAACACCTCCAAATGCTTAAGATATGTTATATGAAAACAAACTACATATCTATACACATCTCTTAAGATTTTTTGATTCATATTGTTTATTGTATCATAATGGTAATATAATTTCTATATTTTATTTATCTTATATGATTTTTAATATCTTAATTTTATTAATTGTGGGTCAAATGTGGGTCAAAGCTATATTTTTACAGAAATATAAACGGAAAAAAGTCCTGTAATCAGCTTGATTACAGGACTTTCAGAGTTGCGGGAGCCGGATTTGAACCAACGACCTTCGGGTTATGAGCCCGACGAGCTACCAGACTGCTCTACCCCGCGATATTAAAATTATACAATATACTGTTTACATTCTTAAAAGCGATTATTACAATCGCTTTTAAGATGAGTGGGCGGAGAAGGATTCGAACCTTCGAAAGCTGAGCTAACAGATTTACAGTCTGCCCCCTTTGGCCACTCGGGAA